>CAIOXF010000093.1 GCA_903862155.1 uncultured cyanobacterium
TCCCTTTAGCGCGGGCCTAGCGGGGCCCTCGCCAGCGGCCGTCGTGGAGTCGGGGGGAGTGGCGTATCTGCCGGGCCCTGCCCACGTACACCCATGCCTGGCCGCCGCCCTGCAGGGGATGGAGCCAGCGCTCGTAGAGCCGGGGGGTGCCCTCCAGCCGATCGAGCCCGGCCAGGAGGCGTGCGTCGACGGCGTAGAGCTCGCCGTGAAGCAGGGCGCCGTCGGCGCTGGGCACCGCCATCGGAAAGGGCCCCAGGTCGTGTAGGGCCAGGCCGGCCATCACGCCCTCCCCAAGAAAACTGGCTCCCTCGAGCCAGTGGTGGTTGACGAAGCCACGCTTGAGGCTGCCGTACACCAGCACAGGCGCCATAGGCTCCTGCACGTTTGCTCCCCCCTCGATGACCATCGCCCTGCTGATCGCCCTGGCCGGCTCCCTGGTGCTGATGGCCGTGATTGTGAAGCGTCTGGAGAAGCAGGCTTAAACCGGCATCGGGCCGGAGGCTGACCGCACCTTCCCTCCGCCGGCCGTCTTGGCGCGATACATCGCCCCATCGGCGGCCTGCAGCAGGGCGTCGGCGCTATTGCCGTGTTCCGGGAAGCGGGCGATGCCGATGCTGGCGTTGATCTGCACGGTGGTCTCCTCCAGGTTGAACGGAGTCTGCAGCTGGGCCAGCAACTTGGCCCCCAGGGTTTCCAGCTCTGGCAGCGGCCCGGCCTGGGGCACAAGCACCACAAACTCGTCGCCCCCCTGGCGGCAGATCACATCGCTTTCGCGGGTGCAGTGGCGCAGGCGCTCGGCCACCTGGGTGAGGAGCGCATCGCCTGCGGCATGGCCGAGCCGGTCGTTCACCGGTTTGAAGCCGTCGAGGTCGATGTAGATCACCGCGAATCTGCCGCCGTGGCGCAGGCCCAGCGCCACCTCCCGCTCCAGTTGCTCCATCAGCAGGGAGCGGTTGGCCAGGCCGGTGAGGGTGTCGTGGAGGGCCTGGAAACGAACCTCCTCCTCGGCGGCATGGCGATCGGTGATGTCTTGCAGCATCCCCACGAAGTAGCGGGTGCGCAGTTGCTCATCCCTCACCGTGGAGATCGCCAGGTGGTGCCGCCTCAGCTCGCCGCTGCGCACCTTGTTCCACAGGTCGCCCTCCCAGAAGCCCTTGCTCAGCAGGCTGTCCCAGAGGGTTTTGTAGAAAGCCTGCTCATGCCGGCCCGACTTGAGCAGGTTGGTGCGTTGTCCCACGATTTCGCTGAGCCGGTAGCCGCTCAGCTGGGTGAAGGCGTTGTTGGCGGTGAGGATGTAACCGTCGGGGTTGGTCACCACGATCGCCAGGCTGCTGGCCTCAAACACGGTGCTGGCCAGGGCCCGTTCCGCCATGGCGTTCTGGCTGTTGGCCAGGGCTTCCTTGGTGGCTTGGTGGTTGTCCACCAGCAGCTTGGTGGTCATCGCCCCCAGGCCCGCCAGGCCCACCCCGCTCACCAGCGCTACCCAGAACTCGGTGCTGATGCCGTTTGGGCCGATCACGTTGGGGCCTAGCTGGATGCCCAAGGTCCAGGTGCGCCCCGCCAGCTCCAGCTGCCGGAAACCAGCGTCGGTCAGCTTCTGCCGCTGTCCGTGGCTGCTGCGGCTGTTGTCGAACAGCAGGGCCTCAGGCCTGGGCTCCGGCCCGTCGAACACCACCACCCGCGAGCCCGGCAGATCCGTGTTGTTCACATCGGCAAGGGCAGAGCCGATCAGGTCGGCGGTGCGCAGCGGTGAGTACGCCCAGCCCACCAACCGCTCAAAGCGGTTGTCGGCTTTGAGATGGGCCAGATTACCCCGGTAGATCGGCACATAGAGGAGCACTCCTGCCTGCACGTCGGTGGCGGTTTCCTGCACCAGAGTCACCCTCCCGGTGAGGCTGGGCAGGCCCGTGTGAGTGGCCCGCTCCATGGCGGCTCGCCGCACCGGGTTGGAATACATGTCGTAGCCGAAGGCTCGCTGGTTGCGCCAGTCGAAGGGCTCGAGATATTCGATTGGGGCCAGTTTGGCCCTGGCGCCCGGAGGGGTCACTCGGAAATCGGGGAATCCCTGGGCGCGGATGCTCCGTTCAAACTTCGGGACCTGGGCGGCGCTGAGCCAGCGGCTGAAGCCCACCCCCTGGATGCCCTGGAGGTTGGAGCCCTCCGCTGCTATCGCTTCATAGAAGGTGGCAAATTCCCTGCGGTCCACCGCGTCGGAGGCGCGGAACAGGCCCGTCACGCTCGAGAGCAGGGCGATGTCCACATTGACCTTCGCGGTGATGGCATCGCCAAGGTCGTCGAGCAGGTTGGTCTCGATCCGCTGGTGCTTCTCCACTCCGAAGTGCCGCACCTGCTCCGCCACCACGCCGGTGATCAACAGGCCAGCGACCAGCACCACCAGCGGCAATCGCTGAACCCGTACCCGCTTGATGGGCGTTTCGGCGGCCTGGGCCAACTCCAGGGGCGATGGCACCCCACTGAGCAGCCGGTTGTGCAGCGTTGGTGCCGGCATGCAGCCCTCGGGGCGGGCAAGCCCCGCTGCTTCGTTGTTAACAGGCTTCGGCGCGCTGCGCTTCATCCCGTAACCGTTGAATGCGCTCCAGCACCGACTCGTTGCTCATCCGGTTGTTGAGACGTTCGGCCAGGAGCGGGAAGGCCAGCGGGCCAGGACGGGGTGTGCGCTCCAGCCGCAGGGTGCAGCCCAGCAGACGGTCAATGACAGCAGCAATCCTTGGCAGCTCCAGCTGTTGCTGCAGCACCTCATCGCGGGCCTGGGCCAACAGCAAATTGCCCGGTTCATGGCGGCTGAACACATCGAACAGCAGGGCGGCGCTGATCTGCAGCTGGCCGGTGGATTTGGCCTGGCCGGGATAGCCATTCACCACCAGGCCACTGATCTGGGCGATGGCGCGGAAGCGGCGGCGGCAGAGCTCGGAGAGGTTGATCGCCTGCTCCAGGTCGGCCTCCAGGTGCCGGACGTCGAGCAGGTCGTCGCCGTGGAGCTCCAGCAGCTCCTCAAACGGATAGCCCTTCGGCGCCAACAGCTCAAAGCCGTAGTCGTTCACCGACACGGTGATCGTGCTGGGGCGGTGGCGCGCCAGCCGCCAGGCCCAGAGGAACCCCAGGCCCTCATGCACGAAGCGGCCCTCGAAGGGATAGGCGTAGAGATGGCTGCCCTCGCGGCTGCGGCACACCTCCACCAAGAACTCATCCGAGCGGGGAATCGCCGAGAGATTGGCCTGGCGCCGCAGCAGCGGTTCGAGGGCCTGCAGTTCGGGGGTGTCGAGTTTGGCTTCCCCGGCCAGGGCCTTCGCGCAGCGGTCTACCTCTTCCCGCAGCCGCTCGCTGATCAGATCCGAGAGGGCCATCTGGCCCCCCGCCCAGGCCGGCACGGTGGTGGTTTTCTTGGTGCTGGCCTTCACCGTGGCGGTGAGCTCCCGCAGCCGCACGAACTCCAGCTGACGGCCCGCGAAGAAGAACACATCGCCGGGCTTGAGCTTTCCCACGAACGTCTCCTCCACATGGCCAAGCACCGCGCCGCGCTGGAAGCGCACCGTGACGGCCCGATCGGCGGTGATCGTGCCGATGTTGAGCCGGTGCAGGCGGGCGATGGTGCGCTCCCGCACCACCAGCCGTTGGCCCTCACGCTCGAGCTTGCGGTAGCGCGGATAGGCCCCCAGGCATTCCCCGCCCTGTTCCAGAAACTTGAGGCACCACTGCCAGGTGCTGTCGCTGAGATCGCGGAAGCTCCAGGCGCTGCGCACCACCGCCAGCTCCGCCTCCGGATCGAAGCCAGGCCCGCAAGCCAGGGTGGTGAGGTGCTGCAGGAGCACATCCACCGGTGCGGCGGGCGGGCGGCGCGTTTCCACCAGCCCGTCGGCCAGACCGCGCCGCATGGCGCTCACCTCCAGCAGCTCCAGGGCATTGGTGGGCATGAACAGCACCTGGGAGGTGCCGCCCGGGGCATGGGCGCTGCGGCCGGCGCGCTGCAGCAGCCGGGCCAGGTTTTTGGCTGAGCCGATCTGCACCACCCGCTCCACCGGCTGGAAATCCACCCCCAGATCCAGGGAGCTGGTGCACACCACCCAGCGCAGATCACCGGCCTTCACGCCGGCTTCGATCACTTCGCGTTCGGCCCGGTCGATGGCGCTGTGGTGCAGGGCCAGGGCGCCGTCCATCTCCGGGCAGGCGAAGCGCAGGCACTGGTGCCAGCGTTCGGCCTGGTTGCGGGTGTTGGTGAACAGCAGGGTGCTAACGGCGGGATTGAGTCCCGCCACCAGCTCCTCGTACATCCGCAGCCCTAGGTGGCCCGCCCAGGGGAAGCCGTCGATGCTGTCGGGCAGCAGGCTGCGGATCTTGGTGCCCCGTTTGAGCTTGGCGCTGATCAGCCGCGGTTCCGGCCCTGTGGCGCCAATAGCGGCGCGGGCGGCTTCTTCGAGATTCCCGATGGTGGCGCTGATCGCCCAGGTGCGCAGGCTCGGCCGCAGGGCCCGCAGCCAGCTGAGGTTGAGCTCGCATTGGCTGCCGCGCTTGCCGCCCATCAGCTCGTGCCATTCATCGAGCACCACCGCCTGCAGCTGGCCGAACAGCTCCGGCGCTTTTGCATTGCTCAGCAGCACCGCCAGCGATTCCGGCGTGGTGATCAGCACGTGGGGCGGGGTGCGCAGTTGGCGGGTGCGCTCACCTGTGGCGGTGTCGCCGTTGCGGATGCCCACCCGGATCGGCCAGCCCATCGCTTCAATGGGCTGCTGGATCGCCAGGGCCAGATCGCGGCTGAGGGCCCGTAGCGGGGTGAGATACAGCAACCGGATCCCGGGGCTGAGGCCATGCCCGCTGCCCTCCTCCTCCACATCGGCCTCCGCCAGAAGCTCGGCGATCGGGCCCATCACGGCGGCATAGGTTTTGCCCGAGCCGGTGGGCACTTGGATCAGCCCGCTCTCACCGCGCAGGTAGGCCTGCCAGCACTGGCGCTGGAACGGCAGGGGCCGCCAGCCCTGGCCGCCAAACCAGGCCTCGATCGGAGCCAGCCCCTTCACGGGCAGAGCACCAGCTCCGGATGGCTGGCGCCCCAGGGCGCCAGCCGCTCGCGCAGCAGCTCGGCGAGGGCCTTGATGCGCGGATGCCCGGCCCACTGGCGCACCACCACAAGAGCTTCTCCGCTGGCCAGTGGCAGTTGCAGCGGCAACCGCACCAGCCCGCCCGCCACCTGTTCACTCAGCACGGTGGCGTAGCCCACCATCAGCTGCTGCTCGGTTTTGCCCTCCCAGCGGCTGCGGCGGTAGCGGGCCATGCGGGCAGGGCTGCTCCACAGGCCCAGCTCCTTGAGGCTGGCCTCCACCTTCGGATAGGTGCCCGGCGGCAGCGCCAGCGACGGAAACGCCGCCACGTCATCCCAGGAGAGCTTCTGGCCCCGCTCGAGCTGGTGCAGCAGTGGGTGGCCTGGGGCCACCACCGCATGTACGGGCATGTGGCACAGCTCGATCACGGCGAACTCCGGATCCTGGGGCTCGGGCCAGTCGGGACCCCCAGCCAGCCAGCCATCGATCATCCCCTCCCGCAGCCACTGCAGTGGCCGCCCGATTCCCACCACGTTGCAGCGGCCCACCACCCAGCCCGCAGGGCTGGGATTGAGCAGCAGCGGGCCGCTCCAGTAGGTGCCCTCCACCCGCAGCGGGGCACGGCCCATCCAGCGGGCCGTCTGGTGCACGCGCCGTTCCAGGGCAAGCAGCTCCAGACCGAAGGCCGGGCCCTCCACCTCCCATTCGTCGTCGTGCTTGGCCAGGTTCAGCCCCAGCAGCGCCAGGCAGTGGTGCACCCTGCGGTTCACATTGGGCTGGGTGATCGCCAGGCGATCGGCCGCCTCCTGGCCCGAACGCAGCCACACGCTCAGATCGAGGGCCGCCAGCTTGTCGAGGCTCAGCATCAGCCCGCCCCGTGCATCAGGGCCAGGGCCGATTGCAGGGTGTTGGCCTCCGCGGCGGGCTTGTCGTGCCGCCAGCGGGCGATGCGTGGGAAACGCACGGCGATACCGCTGCGGTGGCGTTTGGAGGGCTGGAGTCCCTCAAAGGCCAGCTCGAACACCTGCAGCGGTTCCACGGCGCGCACTGGCCCGAAGCGCTCGACTGTATGGCTGCGGATCCAGCGGTCCAGCGAGCCGATTTCCTGGTCGTTGAGGCCCGAGTAGGCCTTGGCAAAGGTCACCAGGGTGGGTGCTTCGGTTTCGCTTGGCTCCGCTGCCGGATCTGGTTGCCGGTCCCAGAGGGCGAAGGTGTAGTCGGTGAACAGGTTGGCGCGGCGGCCGCTGCCGGCCTGGGCGTACACCAGCACCGCATCGAGGCTCAGGGGCTCCCGTTTGTGCTTCCACCAGTGGCCCCGTTTGCGGCCCGCCAGGTAGGGCGACTTGGCGGCCTTAAGCATCAGGCCTTCGGCCCCTGCACTGCGGGCCTTGGTGCGCAGCGGCTCCAGCGCATCCCAGTTCTCCAGGGGCAGCAGGCTGGAGAGGCGCAGCAGCCCGGCGCCAGAGGCCTCGGGCGCCGCCAGCAGCCCGCGGTGGAGATGCTCCAGGGCGGTGCGGCGCTGGCTTAGGGGCTGGGTGCGCAGGTCTTGGCCCCCTTGCTCCAGCAGGTCGTAGGCCACGAACGCCGCCGGACACTCCGCCAGCAGCGTGCGGCCCGGAGCCTTGCGGCCCAGGCGGCGCTGCAGCTGGGCGAAAGGGGCTGGTTGCTCCGCGCCCTGAGGCCACACGATCACCTCGCCATCCAGCACGGTGCCATCGGGCAGGGTGCCTGCCAGGGCGATCAGGTCGGGGAAGGCGGCATTGATCAGCTCCTCGCCGCGGCTCCAGAGGAAGCTCTGGCCGGCACGGCGGATCAGCTGGCCGCGGATGCCGTCCCATTTCCATTCCGCCAGCCAGTCGCTGGCCGGGCCCGGCAGTGGTGCTTCGCCCGTTTCGGGGGTTTCGAGTGGGGAGGCCAGAAAGAACGGATAGGGGCGGCTGGGGGCTGCTTCCCCCGCTTCGGCCGGCGCCACCAGGGCGCCGTAGGCCTCGGGGCTGGGGCTAAAGCCGCCCATCAGCCGGTGGGTGAGCAGCGGTTCCTCCAGCCCGCTCACCTGGGCCAGGGCCCGCACCACCAAACCCTGGGCTACCCCCACCCGCAGCCCGCCGGTGAGCAGCTTGTTGGCCACCAGCAGTTCGCTCGGCTCCAGGCCGCGCCAGAGCGTGCGTACCGCGTTGGCCTGTTCATCCCCATCCAGCGCTGCCGCCTGGGGCAGCAGCTCCGCCATCCAGTGGTGCAGCGGCAGTGCCGCCAGTGATCGCCCCTTCGCCTTCTCAGGAGTGAGCTGGCGCCAGAGCAGGGCGATGGTTTCGGCCGAGTCGCCCACGTGGGCGTAGCAGTCGTCGAACAACCACTCCGGCAGGGTGGAACCCTCCAGGCAGATCTGCCGCAGCCGCCGCCCGGTGATCAGCCGCTTGCGCTGGCGCCCCAGAAGCACCGGCAGGGCCCAGGCCGCATCGGCTGGCTCCGCGGCCCGGAAGTACCCCGCCAGCAGCTCCACCTTCGCCCGCGTGCCGGTCACGGCGTCGAGCTCGCTGTAGAGCGCGGCGAAGCGGCGCATCAACGCTCAGGTGCTCCAGGGATTGAGCAGCCGCACACCGCTGGCTTTGAAATCGGCCACGTTGCGGGTCACCACCACCAGGCTGTGCACCAGGGCCGTGGCGGCGATGAAGCCATCGCGCAGTGGTTGGGGATCAGGAACGTGAAGCGTTGCGCTGCGTTGGGCCACGGCCGTATCCACCGGCAGGATCCGCCCCTCAAAGGCCGGCAGCACGCAGGTGTTGAGCCAGGTGCGCAGCAGGGTGCTCTGGGCTTCATCGCGGCGTTCGATCAGCTGCACCCCCAGTTCCAGTTCGTGAACGGAAATGCTGGAGATGAACAGTGAACCGGTTTCCACGGCCTGCGCCCACGCCGCGACCCCCGCATTGGCTCGCCCCGCCTTCACCTTGCGCAGCTCGGAAATCACGTTGGTGTCGAGCAGAAACATCACCCGGCTCGGCTCTAGCTGAGATCCGCCGGGCGGGCCAGCTCTCCACTGCGCACCAATGGCAGCTCCGCAGATTCCACCCCGGGCAGCGCCAGCAGCTCGGCGATGGTTTGGTTGGTGCCGCTGAGGCGGCGATAGTCCTCGATCGACAGCAGCACGTGGGCGGGTTGGCCCCGGTCGGTAATGAACACTGGGCCGCTGGCGGTGGCGCGCTTGGCACCAGCGGCGTCCTGGTTGAACTCGCGGCTGGTGATCGTGGTGGCCATGCAGCAAACCTAGCAACGTTGCTACCTAGTGGTGGCTCAGGCGCCCTCGTCGCTGCGCTCGGCCGCGAAGCTGCTCTCCAGTGGTTCGGCGCTGATGCCCTCCACCTCGCGCAGGTAGCGGGCCAGGCCATCGCTGTTGCCGTGGGTCACGTACACCTGCTGGGCGCCGCTCTCCTTCACGCTGCGGATCAGCCCCGGCCAGTCGGCGTGGTCGGAGAGCACAAAACCGCGCTCGTAGCCGCGGCGCCGGCGAGCGCCGCGCACGGCCATCCAGCCGCTCACGAAGGCCGTTTGCGGCAGCTTGAAGCGCTTCATCCACACCGATCGATGGGCCGCCGGTGGGGCGATCACCAGTCGTCCGGCGAGGGAGTCGCCCCTGGGGATGGCGCTGGCCGGCAGGGTGGGCGGCAGCACCACGCCCGCCTGGCGGTAGGGCTCCATCAGGGCCTCCACGGCGCCGTGTAACACGATTTCGTTGCCCTCTCCGCCCGGTGCTCCGGCCGTGCCGACGCCGAGGGCCGCCAGCTCGGCCAGCACTCGCTGGGCCTTGCCGAAGGCGTAAGAGAACAGCAGCGATGGCCGCTCCGGTGCACCCTGCCACCAGCACAGGATTTCGCCCGCCAGCTCGGCCCCGCTCTGCCAGCGGTAGATCGGCAGGCCGAAGGTGGCTTCGGTGATGAACACATCGGCCTGCACCGGGTCAAACGGTGCGCAGCTCGGATCGCTGCAGCGTTTGTAGTCGCCACTCACCAGCCAGCTTTCGCCCCCGGCCTCAATCCGGATCTGGGCGCTGCCCAGCACATGGCCGGCGCTGTGAAACGACACCCGCGCCTCGCCGATGCGATGCACCTGGCCGTAGTCCACAGGCAGCAGCTGGATGTCGGCGCCGAGGCGCTGCCTGAGGATTCCTTCGCTGGCGGCTGTGGCCCAGTACTCCCCGCAGCCCGGGCGGGCATGGTCGGCGTGGGCATGGGTAATCAGCGCCCGCGGCACCGGACGCCAGGGATCGATCCAGGCCCCAGCCGCCCGGCAATACAGCCCCTGGGGGGTGAGCTCAAGCAGGCCGCCGGGGGGTAGGGGCATTTCGATCTTTAGCGGTACACGCTGTCGTGATCGCCGATGTCAATCGGGATGATTTGCTGGCCGTGAATCACAAGATGCAGCGTGATCCGGTAGCTGAGCTTGATCGACACCGAATGCAGATCCTTCAGCCGTCCCTGCAAGCCATGGAGGCGAAGGGAGGGGTGGAAGGGATCGGCTTCCAGCAGCAGAAGGGTTTTCCGGTAGGGCTGCCGCAGCTCGGGATGGCGCTTCAGAAACCGGGCAGCGCGCCGGTTGTAGGCCTCCGTGAACACAAGGCTCCAGCTCACAGCTGGCCCTCAATGGCCTCCCCATCCGTCATGGCATCAAGCCGGGCCAGGTGCGCATCCACCGATTCGTTGATCGACCGACCGGCGGCCAGGTCGCCGAGGCTTTCCTGCAGGGCCACTTCCAATTCGCACTCGCGCAGGTGCTGGAACTGGGCCACATCCATCACCACATAGCGCAGTTCACCCCGCACGCTCAGCCCTACCTCTGGTTCCTGCTCCAGGGCCTTGCTGATGGCGCCGATGCCGCGGGTTTTGAGCTCGTTGGCGGGAATGGCCTGCATCGTGCTCTTTGCAGTACGACTGATCGTACGGCTGGTGATCGGGTGGGTTCGAGTTCCCGCAACCACACTGAAAGCGGTGCGCCCCACCCATGGATCTGCTGGCGTTTTTCTTCCTGTGGCCGCTCGGGCGCTCCCAGCCCCGCACGGATCAGGCCGCCTGGCAGCAGCTCACGGCGGGTTTCGCTGAGCGTGGCATTGCTGTGGTGAGCCAGCACCCCCGCTGCACGGAGCCCAACCTCGATGGCCTCTATGTGCGTGGTCGGCGCGAGGTGGTGGTGTGTGAGCGCAGTGACCTCAGCAGCACCTTGCGGCATGAGGGCTGGCATCTGGTGCAGAGCCTCTGCCTGTTCGATCGGCCCTGGCTGGAGCCCGCCGAGGTGGAGCGTCGCCTGAGCCGCAACGACCGCCGCGAGCTTCAGGCCCTGGTGAAGCCCGAGCGCTGGGCCCGCGAAGCCGAAGCCCGGGTGATGGCCCAGCTCAATCCCACCGCGTATCTCGCGGCGATGGATGAGGCGTGTAGGGAGTCCTCCGGAAAAGGTCGGTAGCGTTGGGTCATGACAACGCTGGCGGCGATTCGTGAACGCATCCGCAGTGAGCGACTGGATGCGCTGCGCGTGCGCGTGATGTCGTCAGCCTGGTGGTGCCATGACCCCAAGGGTTGATGCCTGGTTGCGGCAGAGGCTGTTCTGGCGTTTGCCGAAGGGCAGCTCGCCAATTAGCGGCTCATCTCCAGCATCCGCTGGATCGGGGCAAGGGCGCGTTGGCGCAGTTGCTCGTCCATCACCAGTTCGGGCTGCATCGTGTTCAGGCACTGCCACAGCTTCTCGAGGGTGTTGAGGCGCATGTAGGGGCAGGCGTTGCAGCTGCAGCCATCAGCACCGGGAACCTCAAAGAACTGCTTGTGGGCCACCTTCAGCCGCATCTGGTGCAGGATGCCCGGCTCGGTGAGCACGATGAAGCTCGTGGCGCTGCTTTCTTCAGCGCGATGGAGCAGTTTGCTGGTGGAGCCGATGTAATCGGCCAGATCGAGCAGGTGCTGCTGGCATTCGGGATGCGCCAACACTTCGGCGCCGGGATGCTCCAGCTTCAGCTGCAATAGCGCCTGCTCGCTGAAGGTTTCATGCACGATGCAGCTACCGGGCCAGAGGGTGAGTTCGCGGCCGCTCTGGCTCTGCACCCAGCGCCCGAGGTTTTGATCGGGGGCGAACAGGATCGGGCGATCGGCTGGCAATTGCTTCACCAGATCCACCGCGTTGCTGCTGGTGCAAATCAGGTCGCTCTGGGCCTTCACCGCCGCCGAGCAGTTGATGTAGCTCACCACGATGTGGTCTGGATGCTCGGCGCGGAAGGCGGCAAAGGCATCGGCCGGGCAGGCATCGGCCAGGGAACAGCCGGCTTCCAGATCCGGCAACAGAACGGTTTTCTCAGGGCTCAGGATCTTGGCCGTCTCGGCCATGAAGTGCACCCCGCAGAACACGATCACGTCGGCGTCGGTGTTGGCCGCCTTGCGTGAGAGTTCAAGCGAGTCGCCGATGAAGTCGGCGATGTCCTGAATGGCGTCGTCTTGGTAGTAGTGCGCCAGAATCACAGCGTTGCGCTCACGCCGCAGGGCATCAATCGCGGCGGGCAGATCAGCAGGCGCCGGCACCGAACCTCTGGACGGCACGTTCGCGGGGCTACCGGCGGATGTGTTCTGGGCAGCCGCGAAAACCAACCGGATCCTCACGTGGGGCAGGATGACGGGAGCCTAGGCAGTAATGGATGCCGGTCCTGCGCCTGGCCGTGGTGGGTGACCCGCACGGCGCCTGGGACGGCTCCGACCACACCGTTCTCGAGCTGATCCGCCCCGACGCCCTGCTGGTAGTAGGCGATCTCAGCGACGGTCAACCCCAGGTGCCGGCCCTGTTGCGGCGCCTGGAGTTGCCGGTGGCCTGCATCGTGGGCAACCACGACACCGGCAAGGACGCCTCGGGGCGCATCCTCCGGCGTCAGATTGATGCGCTCGGGCCGCTCCATTGCGGCTGGTCGTTGCGCCACCTGGATCCCCCTGGACTGGTGGTGGTGGGCGCCCGGCCTGGCTCCGCAGGAGGGGGGTTCCATCTCTCAAAGGCGATGCTCGCGGCCTTCGGGCCGCTCAGCCTGCAGGAGTCGGCCGATCGGATCACCCAGTCGGCCCTCAGCGCCGATGCCGCGCTGCCGCTGGTGCTGCTGGCCCACTGCGGGCCCTCCGGCCTGGGCAGTGAGGCTGCGGATCCCTGCGGCCGCGACTGGAAGAAAAGTGCCTGCGACTGGGGCGATCAGGACCTGGCCCTGGCCATCCGCCAAATCCGCGAACGGCGCCCGTTGCCCCTGGTGGTGTTTGGCCACATGCACCATGCCCTCAAGCGCGGCGATGGCATGCGCCGCACTTTCTGCATCGATCGCGCCGGCACCTTGTATCTGAACGCGGCCTGTGTGCCGCGCCATGGCCGTGATGGCCAGGGCCGCGAGCTGCGCCACTTCAGCTGGGTGGAGCTCGAGAGCGATGGGGAGGGCAAGGCCACGGTGCTGTGGGCCAGCCACCGCTGGTATGGCCTCGGCGGCGAACTTCTCTATGAGGAGGTGCTGCACCAGGCGGCATCCCCCCGGCCGGAGGTTCTGCAGCCGTGCTGATCTACGCCTGCATCAGCGCCCATGGGTTCGGCCACGGGTCGCGCACTGGGGCCGTGCTGTCGGCCCTCCATGGGCTCCAGCCCCACTGGCGGGTGGTGGTCTCCACCACCCTGCCCCCGGCGTTCCTGGCTACGGCCCTTGGGCCAGTGCCCTATGAGCATCGTCCGGTGCGCTGGGATGTGGGGGTGATCCAGGCCGATGCCCTGGGCTCCGATCCGGCCGCCACCCTGGAGGCCCTGGAGGCCCTGGAGCAGCAGCTGCCGCAGCAGCTGGAGCAGGAGGCGCGCTGGCTGCAGGCCCAGGGGGAGCAGGTGCTGGTGCTGGGGGATGTGCCGCCGGCGGCTGCGCTGCTGGCCGAGCGGATCGAGGCACCCCTGGTGTGGCTGGCGAGCTTCGGTTGGGAGGCCATCTATGGCCCGATGGGCGGCCCGTTCACGGCCTGGGCTGAGCACTGCCTGGAGCTGTACCGGCGCGGCCAGCTCCTGCTCCATTGCCCTCTGGCGATGCCGATGGCCTGGGATATTCCCGAGCAGCGGATTGGCCTCACCGCCGGCCGCCCCCGGCTTAGCCCCGCTGAGTTGGCGGCCCTGGCGGAGCAACTGGAGCTGCCTGCGGAGCGGGATCGCTGCGTGCTGATCAGCTTTGGTGGCATGGGGGCCTCTCTCGATCCCCGGTTGCTCGACCGCTGGCCCGAGCACATGTTCATTGGTGCAGATCCGGCCCTGGCCCAGCGCCCCAATGGCCGGCTCTTGCCCGTGGGTTTACGCCCGCTGGAGCTGATGCCGTGCTGCGGGCGGCTGATCACCAAGCCTGGCTACAGCAGCTTTTGCGAGGCGCTCACCGCCGGTGTGGGCATCCATCTGGTGCATCGTGAGGGATTTGCAGAAGCACCGGCGCTGGAGGCAGACCTGCAGCGGCATGGCTCGCACCGCCTCCTCAGCCAGGCAGCCCTGTTCGCCGGTGACTGGCAGCTGGATCAGCCCCTGCTGCCCCCCAGCGGTGAGCCCTTGCCTGTGAATGGCACCGAACAGGCGGCAGCGGCGCTAGCGGCCTTTGAGGGCTGATCAGCAGTTCCGATCAATGAGCGGCCACAGGTTTGGGCTGCTTTTTGAGAATACGGCGCAAAGTCGCTTGGTCACAGTGATCTGAACCAGCCCGCGTGATTGTTGATACCGGTAGACACTTATGTGATTGGCACTAAAACAATCGCCATGCGCGCATTCCGTAGCCAATCTCTGCACAAATTCGTCGTGTGCGAATGTTGGCGCCAACAATTTGATTGATTCCTGATCAGCGTTTGCCGCCCAGTTCGTCCTCCATCGCAATCCTTCGCCGCTTTTTTGCTCCTGGTCTGCCATCGCGGATGACCAGTTACCTGATCCGATGCACGCTCGCTTCACCCTGAACCTGCGCCATCGCCTCACCGTGGCGGCCACCTGTGCTCTGGTTGCTGGGGCTCCCGGTCTTGCCCAGGCCGGCGAATCCGCCCCCTCCGCGGCCTCCCTGTCTGAGGAGGCCCTGCAACTCCAGGCTCCCAGCAGCGAAACCAGCCTTCTGCCTGAGCAACGCTCGGCTTTTTCGGGCGTGCTGCTGCCCCCACCGGCTCCGCGCCTTTACGCGATCACCCCAGAGCGGCGGGCTCTGCTCAACACCATCCGCTACGCCGAAGGCACCTGGGCCAACGGCGATGACATTGGCTACCGGATCATGTTTGGCGGGGGGCTGATGCCCCACATGGAGCGCCACCCTGACCGGGTGATCCGCCGCCCCCGCTACGCGAGTGCCGCCGCCGGCGCCTACCAGTTCATGCCCTTCACCTGGCGCATGGTGTCGGAGGCCCTGGGGCTAGAGCGGTTCGGTCCGCAGGTGCAAGACCAGGGTGCGTTGTTTCTGATCCAGCGCCGCGGTGCCCTTGCCCTGGTCGATCGCGGTGAGTTCACACCGCAGCTGGCCCACAAGCTCGCCCCGGAATGGGCTTCGTTCCCCACCCTGGCGGGCCGCAGCTACTACGGCCAGCCGGTCAAGCGCTTTGACGCGCTGAAGACCTTCTACGAGCAGAACCTGGCCCAGCTGCGCGCCGCCGTAGCACCACCGGAGCCCGCCAAGCCGGTCTGTGGGGAGGGGGATCTGCGCTGTCGCCTCGATGCCCTCGAGCGGCTCGGCCCCCAGGCCCTCGGCGGCTGAGCCTCAGGACTCCTCAGGCTGGTTGCGGTTGCGCCCCAAGGTGTTCTGGGCGATCAGGTAGGCCGCTGCGATGGCCCCGACAAAGCCCAGGCCATTGCGCACCAGCGGCAGTACTTCCGAGGTGCGGGTGATGATTGGCGCGACGCCAAACACGCCGAACAGGATCACCCACAGGGGCGAGAGCAGCAGCACCCAGGCCCACTCCACCGTGTGTTCGGGTTTACGGGGATAGGCTGCGAATCCCACGATCAGACCACCCAGGATTGAGGTAGCCAAGGTGAGCAGCCACTGCTCCTGGGGCAAGCCGGGCACCACCTGGCAGCCGCCGCGCTCCAGGCAGGTTTCCACCGCCCCGAGGGCATCGGTGATGGCGCCGTCTTCGCCGTGGTCGCGCACGTAGTACACGTTGCCGAAGCGGGTCTGCAGCTCCACCCAGTACGTGCGAGGCATCAGCGCGAACAGCGCATCGCCCACGTTGAAGTTGAGCAGGTTGCCGCCGCGGGGATCGGCCACCAGCAGCAGGCTGCGTTCATCCAGGTTCCAGAAGTCCTTCACGGCAAGGCCGGGGGTGCGCTCGTACTGGGTGAGCACCCGCAGCTTCCAGCCGGTGTTGGCTTCGAACTGATCCAGCTGCTGTTCCAGGGCTGCGCGTTGGGCGTCGGTGAAGGCCTTCGCCAGATCGATCACCGGGGTGGGGTGATCGGGCAGCAGCTCCGGGTTGTCGTAGGCGTGGGCCGCCAGGGGCAGGGCGCTCCAGCAGGCGAACGCCAGTAGGGCCGCTGTCGTGCCCCCCAGCAGCCGTCTGCGCCACACCCGGATCCAGGAGCGGAGATCACCAGGCGCGGCGGAGCGAACCATGCGGGCTGCTTCAGTGATCGCCAATTCTCCCCGGCTAGCCACCCCTCCGTGAGTTCAGCAGCGCCTTCCGTTCCCGAGTGGCTCCAGCAGCGGCTGAAGCGCTGCGACGGTGCGGTGCCGTTTGCCACCTACATGGAGTGGGCGCTGCATGATCCCGAGCACGGCGCCTACGGCAGCGGCCGGCTCAGCCTTGGCCCCAAGGGCGATTTCGCCACCTCTCCTTCGCTGGGGCCCGACTTCGCGGCCCTGCTGGCCCCCCAGATCGCGGCCTGGCTGGAACCGCTGCCCGGCCCCCTGAGCCTGGTGGAAACGGGCCCTGGCGAGGGTACCCTGGCGCTGCAGCTGGCCCGCGAGCTGGCGGCCGGTTGGCCGGATCTGGCCCAGCGCTGTGAGCTGGTGCTGGTGGAGCCCAACCCCGGCATGGCGGAGCGCCAGCGCAGCCTGCTGGACGATGCTCCGCTGCCGGTGCGCTGGTGCAGCTTCGGGGAACTGGCCCAGGCCCCGGTGCGGGGCGTGGTGTTGGCCCATGAGGTGCTCGATGCCCTGGCGGTGGAGCGCATCACCAGCGATGGTGAACGTTGGTGCCGCCAGCTGGTGCGGCTCGATGCGTCCGCGGATGCCCCGCCCCGCCTGCTGCTGGAACCCGGTGAGCCTCTGAGCCCGGACCTGCTCGCCCTGCTGGAGCCGCTCCAGCTGGCTGAGCCCGGCCCCCAGCGCCCCAGCGGCTTCACCACCGAGCTCCATAACGGCATGGCCCCCTGGCTTGAGCAGGCCGGTGCCGCCCTGGAGCAGGGCTGGCTGCTGGTGATCGACTACGCCCTGGAGGCCTGGCGCTACTACGCCCCCAGCCGCTCCGACGGCACCCTGATGGCCTATCGCCAGCAACGGGCCTATGGCGATCCGTTGCTGGATCCAGGCCAGTGCGATCTCACGGCCCACCTCTGCATTGAGCAGTTGGAGATTGCGGCGCGGACCACCGGATGGGAACCCATCGGCCAATGCCGCCAGGGGGAGGCGCTGCTGGCCCTTGGGCTCGCCCAGCGGCTGCATGGGCTGCAGGAGGGCGCCACCCCGGCCCAGCTGCCGCAGTTGTTGGCCCGGCGTGAGGCGCTGTTGCGGCTGGTGGACCCCCACGCCCTGGGGGATTTCCGCTGGCTGGCGTTCTCGCGCGGCGATCCTCGGGCTGCTCCAGGGCTGCCGGCGTTCCTCAGCCCGCCGCCGTAAGCCAATCCCCCAGGCTGCGCTGGGGTTCTGCGGGGTTGCTGGTGATCTCCACGATCCGGCCGATCGACTCCGGTGTGGCCACCGCATCGAGACACACCTGCGCCACCAGGCGGCGGGGAATGCTGTTGCTCTCCTGCTGATCGGCGCCGCTAAACACCACGCCCTCCCTGTCGCTGCGGCTGTCGTCTTCGCTGAGGCCGCCCGGTCGCACCACAGTGACGTCGAGGCCGCTCTGCTCAAGCCATCGTTCCCCGAGCCGCTTCCACACCAGAATCAGGCCGAACAGGTTGAGCGGGTGGGCCCAGCGGCCGGCGCAGAGCGAACTCACCAGCACCACGCGTTTGAGGCCCAAGCTCTTGCAAGCGGCGATCTGATCGCGGATCGCCAGAGCATCCACCTTCATCGGCCCCAGCAGATCCACCGAGGGCCGGGCGCCTGTGGCGATCACCAGGGCATCGCAGCCCTGTAGGCCCGCCAGCAGGGCTTCGGTGTTGGTGAGCTCCAGCCGGTGCAAGCTGGCGCCGGCCGCCACGGCCTGGGCCAATCCCTCGGGGATCTGGGAACCGGGGCGCACGATCGCCCGCACCTGCCAACCCCGGTTCAGGGCCTCCGCCACCACCCGCCAACCCGTTTTGCCGCTGGCACCGGTGACAGCAAGGGTGGGCATGGGTGGGTCGCTTTGCTGCCGGAAGGATGGCGCGTCGGCCGTCAAGACGGCGGAGTTTTTCCCCAGTTACGGCTTAGATCCCGCATCGGACGTTCGCTCGTATCCAATGTTCTGTGGAAAAAACCCGCTTTTTCGGGGAAAACATCGGAAAAAAGTGGAAAACCTTGGCGAATGTGGAAAACAGCGCGGTATTGATGTCTGGGTGATTGGCGGGAGAGTTCCCTGAGCTGGGGTCGCCGTTCCTCTCGGTGAGGTGCCACCGTTTGCAGGTGCATGCACCCCCCATGGTTGAAACCACCGCCCACCAGAGCCACTGGCAGCAGCGCTGGTATCCGGTGGCCTACCTGGAGGATCTCGACAGGCGCCAACCAACCCCATTCACCCTGCTGGGGATTGATCTGGTGCTGTGGTGGGAGCAGGCCAGCCAGCAATGGCGGGCCTTTGCCGATGCCTGTCCTCACCGGCTCGTGCCCCTGAGCGAGGGGCGGGTTAACCAGCGGGGCGAGCTGGAGTGCCCGTATCACGGCTGGAGTTTTGCCGGCGACGGCCGCTGCACGGCCATCCCCCAGGCCACGGCCCAGCAGGCTGAATCCGCCTGCGCCAGCGCCCGCTCCCACTGCCGGGCGTTTGCCACGGCCGAAGGCCAGGGGCTGTTATTCGTGTTTGCCGGGGATCTCGAGGCCGATGCGGAGGTGCCCCTCCCGTTGGTGCCGCTGCTGGAGGAGCCGGGCTGGCTGGTGCAGGGCACCTTCCGCGACCTGCCGATGGATGCGCTCACCCTGTTGGAAAACGTGCTCGATGTGAGCCACGTGCCCTTCACCCACCACCGCACCGTGGGGCGACGTGAGAACGCGGCTCCGGTGGAGGCCGAGCTGCAGAGTTTTGGCCCGGAGGGCTTCACGGCGCTGTGGGCTGAGGGGCCGCGCAAGGGGCGGCTGGGCAGCCAACACACCACGTTTGTGGCTCCGTGCCTGATGTGGCACGACCTCACGGCCAAGGGCTTCGGCCGCATCCTCACCGTGGTGTACGCCACCCCGATCCGGCCGGGGGAGTGCCGGCTGTTTGCCTGCTTCCCGTTCCAGTTCCAGTCGGCGCTGCCCAAGCTGCTGGTGGGGTTGCGGCCGCGCTGGCTGCAGCACCTGGGCAACCACACCGTGCTCGACGACGACCAGGTGTTCTTGCACTGGCAGGAGCGCACCCTGGCCAGCCGCGGCGGCAGCGGCGCCTACGAGCAGGCCTGCTTCCTGCCGACTGGCACCGATCTCTATGTGCTCCAGTTGCATCGCTGGGTGGGGGAGTTTGCCGGCGTGCCGTTCCCCGGCCAGCCCCTGCCGCCGCGTCAGCTCAGCGAACCGCTGCTGGAGCGCTGGCATGCCCACACCAAGCACTGCCGCGCTTGCTCGGGCGCCTTGGCCTGCATCCGCCGTTGGCGGCCAGTGCTGCTCACGGCCATGGCGTCCGCAGGACTGGGCTTTGCGGCAGTGCCTATCCCATCGGCGCGAATTGTGCTCGTGCTGCTGCTTGCCCTCGGCGCCCTGCTGCTGCGGCAGTTCGCGCGCTGGGAGAGCCGGCTGCTACGGGGCGACGGCAACTACCCGCGCAACAAGCGCCAGCGCGCTCGCTCCATGGCATCAGAGTGGCAGCAGTCGCCGTGATCCGGTGTCTGCCTCTTCAGCTGGTTCGCCCTTCGCTGACGACTCCGGCGGCGCCGATCCCGGCCAGCCCGCTGGCAAGCCGCCGGTGATTCCCCA
>CAIOXF010000094.1 GCA_903862155.1 uncultured cyanobacterium
CCAGGTGCGCCCCGGCCAGAAGGCCACCTTGAAGGTGTCGGCCTGCCCCACGGCCGAATTCGGTGTGCTGCCGGCGCGGGTGGCCAGCGTGTCGGCCGACACCATGCCCGTGGAGGCGCCCGCAGGGTCGGGCAGTCGCATCGCTTCCAGTTACCAGGTGTTGCTGCACCCCGAGAAGGTGAGTCTGCGCGGCCGCCAGGGCAGTTGCTCGCTGCGGCTCGGTATGGAGGTGAATGGCGATGTGGTGACCCGCCAGACCACGGTGCTGATGTTCCTGCTCAACAAGCTCCGCCTGGGGTCCTGATGGTTGGAGGAGGTCCCCCCCGGGTGATACGTTCACGGGGTGCCCAGCACAGGGCGCGGGTCGCTAGCTCAGCGGTAGAGCACTCGGCTTTTAACCGATTGGTCCTGAGTTCGAATCTCAGGCGACCCATTTCAGTCTCGGCCGATGTTTTCGGCGAAGGCACCGCTCCCCCAAAGTCCGGGAGTATTTTTTGAGTCTGTGGAGATCCGGGCCCGTTCGCTGGGGGAAGCCCAGGTTCATCGCATGACAGGGTTGCCTGCAACGCCGTCGGCCTTGGCTGGTCTGGGGATTGCTCTCACAACCCGCAGTGCTAACCAGGCTCATAGGTTGTCTGCTGGTGGTGCCGTTTGTGAGCGTGGTTTGCGGCGCCCGATCTGGCGAGCCTGATCCGGCAAAGCCCCCAGGGCAGCCTTGTGCATTGGTGGACTGCTGTGGCTCGCCTGCAGCTGGGCTGAGCCCCAGATGACGGGCCAACGTCTCACCTGGTTGCTGCGGATCGCCGGCCCGGCCTATCTGGTCGCTGTGGGTTACATGGATCCCGGCAACTGGGCCACCGATCTTGCTGCGGGATCCCGTTACGGATACGCCCTGCTGTTCTGTGCCAACCGTCAGTTGATGATGTCGCTACCAACACCCCGCTCGATGCTGCAGCTGGGCTTTGTCTGTGCTGGGCTGATCATTGTGATCAATGGCTTTCTGCTCATCAGCACGGTCGCGGGCTGAGGATCCATCGACCGAAAGGATCAACTCCTCCCCGTGTCGAGCTTTCGTGCCGCAATGGCGTTCGCTCCGCTGCCCTCCTCGACGCTCTCAACTGGTCAGAGGAGCTGTCGCGATTCGATTGGTCGGCTGAAGCAGCAGGAGCTCCACCGGTTGGGTTGGCTGGTGCCGGTGCGCCACAGCCGCATGGCCCAGAGCCCCTTTGCGTTCTTCTGCGGCGCGGCGGCCCTGATGGCCGACGACCTGGGCCATGCTCCGCACTCCGGCGTGGAGGTGCAGCTCTGTGGTGATGCCCACCTGCTCAATTTCGGTTTCTATGCCTCGCCGGAACGGGCTCTGCTGTGTGACCTCAACGACTTCGATGAAACCTGCGGGGCCCGTTTGAGTGGGACCTCAAGCGACTGGTGAGCAGCCTGGTGCTGGCTGCCGCCGAGCTGCAGCTCAAGGACAGCGACCAGGCGCACATCGCCCGTCGCTGCGCCAGGACGCACCGCAAGGCCATGGCCCGGCTGGCGGAGCAGCCCCGGCTGGAGGTGTGGAACCGCCGCATCGATATCGAGGCCTATCTCCAGGATGTGGGTCACCAGCCTTTCCGGCGCCACCTGCTGAGCGTCAGCGAACGGGCCCGCCACCGCGACAGCCGCCAGGCCGTGGCCAAGCTCTGCCAGGCCGATGGGGCTGGGGTGCTCCAGATCCGGCACGACCCGCCGCTGATCTGGCGCCACGCGGAATGGAACCCAAGCCCGGCGAGTGGCCCCTGCAGGAGCGGGTGCATCAGATCTATTCCAGCTACAAGGCCGTCGGTGTGGGGGCGGTGGGTACGCGCTGCTCGATCGGTTTGTTGCTGGGCCCCCGCCCAGACGATGTGTTGGTGCTGCAGAGCAAACAGGCGGAGGCCTCTGTGTATGAGCCC
>CAIOXF010000095.1 GCA_903862155.1 uncultured cyanobacterium
GCCGCCCTGGAGGCCGAACGCAGCGCCGCCCAGCGGGCCCTGGCCCCCCAGCAACAGCGCCAGCAGCAGCTCCATGAGCGCCTCACCCAGCTAGCCGCTGCCATCGAAGGCGACAGCAAACGGCAACAAGAGCTGGAAACCCTGATCACCCCGCTACAGCAGCAACTGGCCGCCGTGGAATCAGCCGAGGCCAATGCCGAAGCCTCTGGGGATGCCGCTCGCTGGCAGGGGCTCCAGCAGGAGCTGGAGGCGGCTGATGCCGCCCTGGCCAGCGCCCGCCAGCAACGCGACTCCCTGCTGGCCGCCCGGCGCGAACGGGCCCTGGCGGCCGAGCGGGTGGCCAGCCAGCTCCAGGCCCTCACCAACGACGAGCAGCGGCTGGTGCAGGCCGTGCAGGCCCTGGTGGCCGAACGGGCCCAGTGGAAGGAGCGCCAGCAGGCTGATCAGCAGAAACGCCAGGAGCTGGAGGCTCGCCAGGGCGAGCTGCGGACCCGCTTCGGCGAACGGCGCCGGGCCCGCGATGCAGCGGAAGCGGCGCTGGCCGGCCGGCGTCAGGCGCTGCAGCAGCGCCAGTGGGACCTGCAGCGCCTGGGCGAGGAACTGCAGGCCCTGGCCGAAGAGCAGCGCAGCGGCACCCTGCGGCTGGAGCAGATGGAGCGGGAACTGCCCGATCCACGGCCCGAAATCCCCGAAGAAGTGCGCGAGAACGGGCTGGAGGCCCTGCAGGCCGAGCTGCGCAGCCTGCAGCAACGCATGGAAGCGCTCGAGCCCGTGAACATGCTGGCCCTCGAAGAGCTGGAACAGCTGGAGCAGCGCCTGGCCGATCTGGAGGAGCGGCTGGAGGTGCTCAGCAAGGAGCGCGAGGAGCTGCTGCTGCGGATCGAAACCGTGGCCACCCTGCGCCAGGAGGCGTTCATGGAGGCGTTCACCGCCGTGGACGGCCACTTCCGCACGATCTTTGCTGGCCTCTCCGATGGCGAGGGCTTCCTGCAGCTGGAAAACCCTGAGGCGCCGCTGGAGGGGGGCCTCACCCTGGTGGCCCATCCCAAAGGCAAGGCGGTGCGGCGGCTGGCGGCCATGAGCGGCGGCGAGAAGTCGCTTACCGCCTTGAGTTTCCTGTTTGCGCTGCAGCGGTTCCGCCCCTCACCGTTTTATGCCCTCGATGAGGTGGATTCCTTCCTCGATGGTGTGAACGTGGAGCGGCTTGCGGCGCTGATCGCGAACCAGGCCGACGACGCCCAGTTTCTGGTGGTGAGCCACCGCCGCCCCATGATCGCGGCGGCCACCCGCACGATCGGCGTCACCCAGGCGCGGGGTGCCCACACCCAGGTGGTGGGGCTTCCCCCTGCGGCCTGAGATGGCGGCCTGCGTCACAATGGCTCGACTGGGCCCCCGGCCGACTTGACCTCCTCCATCCCTCCCTCCGCAGATCCCGGGGCCAATGCGCCCAGCGACCGGCTGTGGCTGCGCTCGGAGCTGATGGGCACCCAGGTGATCACCCGCGATACGGGCCGGCGCCTGGGCGTGGTGGGCGAGGTGGTGGTGGATATCGACCGCCGCGAAGTGGTGGCCCTGGGTCTGCGCGACAACCCCCTCACCCGCTTCCTGCCGGGCCTGCCCCGCTGGATGCCGCTCGATCGCATCCGCCAGGTGGGCGACGTGATCCTGGTGGATTCGGCCGATTCCCTGGCCGAATCGTTCAACCCCGATCGCTACAGCAAGGTGATCAACTGCCAGGTGATTACCGAGGCCGGCGAGCAGCTGGGGCGGGTGCTGGGCTTCAGCTTCGACATCGAAACCGGCGAGCTCAACACGCTGGTGATCGGCGCTCTGGGTGTACCGCTGCTAGGGGAGGGCGTGCTCAGCACCTGGGAACTCACGGTGGAGGAGATCGTGAGTTCCGGCCCCGACCGGATCATTGTTTATGAGGGTGCCGACGAGAAGCTCAAGCAGCTCGGCACCGGCCTGCTGGAGAAGCTGGGCATCGGCGGCCCGAGTTGGGAGCAGGAAGAGCGGGAGCGTTTCCGCGGCACGATGGTGCCGGTGGAAAACCAGCTCGCAGCGGGCCAAGCCGTGGCCAGCGAACAGCGCCGCATCCAGCCCGCTACCACCAGCAGCTTCGAGCCGGAAGAGCAGCTCGAATACGTGGAACGGGAAGAGCGCCGCGAGCGCGAACCCCTGCGCCAGCGCCGCTACCTCGATGACGACGAACCGGGGAACTACAGCCGGGATCGCTTCAGCGAGCCCGATTACCGGGAACCCCGCTACCGCGAGCCCGCCTACGACGACGAACGTCCCAGCAGAGGCCGCGGACTGGACGCTCGCCCAGATCCCCGCCGCGCCGAGCCCCGACCGGAGCCCGGCAACCGCGACTACGACGATCCCTGGTGAGCTCAGGCGGGAGCGCTGATCAGCGCTCCTCGAACTGCAGCGACGCCGAGTTCACGCAATAGCGCAGGCCCGTGGGCTGGGGGCCGTCGGGGAACACGTGACCCAGGTGGGCATCACACGCCGAGCACTTGATCTCGGTGCGCACCATGCCATGGCTGGTGTCGTCATGGAAGGTGATCGCCCCGGGCTTGGCCCCATCCCAGAAGCTGGGCCAGCCGGTGCCGGACTCGAACTTGGTGTCGGAGCTGAACAGCTCGCTGCCGCAGCACACACAGCGGTACATGCCCTTGGCCTTGTTGTCCCAGTAGATGCCGGTGAAAGCGCGCTCCGTACCCCCTTGGCGGGCAACAGCGAACTGCTCGGGGGTGAGCTGGCTGCGCCAATCCTGGTCGCTGCGCTCCACCTTCTGTTGCTCGTCCACCGGAATCAGGTGCGGGTAGGAGGCAGGCTAGGCAGCAGGCCCTCCACCATGGCCGCCAGCGACGCCACCGCACCGGGCTGCCCCCGCAGGCTGCGCAGGTCGTCGCGCATGCCAGCCAACCGCTCCGGAGAGGTCAACCAGTCGGCAGCTTCCTCGGCAATTGCAGCCGGGGTCACGGCACCCACCCGCTCCGGCACCACCATCCGCCCAGCGGCGATGTTGGGCCAGGCCAGAAAGCCCCGGTGGCGCATGCGCCAGGCCGTGAGCGCCACCCCAAGCAAGCGGCGCAGCAACGGCAGGCGGGCCAGCAGGCCCAGCCAGCCATCCCAGGCCTGCATTACATGCAAATGCTGGGTGGGCACCAGCACGATCATCGGCACCCCAAGGGCTCCGAGCTCAGCGGTATTGGCCCCCACGGTGGTGAGGGCCAGGGTGCACTGGGAGAGGGCGGCGTGGGCCGGCTGCTCAGTGAGCAGCTCGATCGTGGTGCCAGCGGAGGTGCGCAGGGCCTGGCCGCCGGGCAGGGTGCCGCCCACCGGCTCCGGCAGCCCGGATTCATAAAAGCGGGCGATGGGATTGGCCGGCCCGGCGTAACCCAGGAGTTCGGCAGGAGACGTGGTGGGCGCCACTGGCAAGAGAAAGCGGGAGCCAGGGCGCAGGGCCGCGAGGCGATCGGCCGCCTCCAACAGGAACGGCATGCCCACCTGCAACTTGGCCCGCTTGGAGCCCGGCAGGAGCGCCACCCATTCGCCGTTAGGCAGTGGCGAACGGCTGCGGGCATCGGCCGAGAGATCCGCCATCAGATCGCCCACCACCGTGCAGCGCTCACGCCAACGGGCCGGCAAGCGCTCCGCGGCGGCGGGCCCCATCGCAGCGATGCGGTCATTCCACTGGGGCCAGCGCGCCACCCATTCGGCGTAGGTGACGTGGCGGTACCCAAGCCGGGCCGAAAGCAGCACGCTCCAGAACTGATCTCCGCCGAGAAACACCACCACCCCCCGGCGGGGCCAGTGGGCGTAGCGCCAGGGGCTCAGCAGCAACGGCCAGAACTGACTGGCGCGGGTGATGCGCTCGAACAACCCCCAGCCCTCGGCCACCCGGTGCTCGCTGCCGGTGGCATTCGGACAGGGCACAAGCACCAGACGCAGCGCCAGCGCCGCACCGGGCACCAACGGGCGAAGCGACAGATCCGCATGCAGGCGGCTCACCAGGGGACGCACCCAGGTGCTCAGCTCACCGGGCCCATTGCTCACCAACACAATGGTGGCCTCAGGCGGCGGTGGGGCTTCAGGGACAGGCACCACGCGGGCAGGTCGGATCACGCCTGGCGGTGCAGAAGAGAAAGTGCGGATGGCGAGACTTGAACTCGCAAGGCCGAAGCCACACGCCCCTCAAACGTGCGTGTCTACCAATTCCACCACATCCGCATGTGATGCGAAGGCGCCTGGCCTTCGCGGCGAACTATACCCATCGGCCCTGCCCCGGAAGGCCCGGTGAGCGCTGATACAGTCCGCCGATGCCCATCAGCAAGCTGCTGATCGCCAATCGCGGCGAGATCGCCCTGAGAATCCTGCGCAGCTGCCGGGAACTGGGCATCCCCACGGTTGCTGTGTACAGCACCGTCGACCGCAACGCCCTGCACGTTCAGCTGGCCGATGAGGCCGTATGCGTGGGCGAGGCCCCCAGCTCCAAGAGCTACCTCAATATTCCGAACATCCTGGCGGCCGCCACCTCCCGCGGGGCCGACGCCATCCATCCCGGCTACGGATTTCTGGCAGAGAACGACAAGTTCGCCGAAATCTGCGCCGATCACGGCATCACCTTTGTGGGCCCGTCGCCCGAGGCGATCCGCTCGATGGGCGATAAATCCACCGCCAAGGCCACGATGCAGAAGGTGGGGGTGCCCACCATCCCTGGCAGCGAGGGCCTGCTCAACAGCGTGGATGAGGCGGCCCGCCTGGCTGATGCCATGGGCTACCCCGTGATGATCAAGGCCACCGCCGGCGGCGGCGGCCGGGGCATGCGCCTGGTGCCCAGCGCCGACCAGCTCGACAACCTGTTCAAGGCGGCCCAGGGGGAAGCGGAAGCGGCCTTCGGCAACCCGGGCCTCTACATGGAGAAATTCATCGACCGGCCCCGGCACGTGGAAGTGCAGGTGCTGGCCGATCGCCACGGCAACGTGGTGCACGTGGGTGAGCGCGACTGCTCCATCCAGCGCCGGCACCAGAAACTGCTGGAGGAGGCCCCCAGCGTGGCCATCGACGCCGACATCCGGCGTCAGATGGGAGAAGCCGCTGTGGCCGCAGCCCGCACCATCGGCTACGAGGGCGCCGGCACCGTGGAGTTCCTGGTGGATCGCACCGGGAGCTTCTATTTCATGGAGATGAACACCCGGATCCAGGTGGAGCATCCGGTCACCGAGATGGTGACAGGCGTGGATCTGATCGCCGAACAGCTGCGCATCGCCGGCGGCGAACCGATCTCGATGAAGCAGGAGGAGATCAAGCTCGAGGGGCACGCCATCGAGGTGCGGATCAACGCCGAAGACCCCCGCCAGAACTTCCGCCCGGCTCCGGGCAAGATCACCGGCTGGCTGCCACCGGGCGGTCCTGGCGTGCGCTTCGACAGCCACGTGTACACGGGCTACGAAATCCCGCCCTTCTACGACTCCCTGATCGGAAAGCTCATCGTGTGGGGCCGCGACCGCGACCATGCGCTCAAGCGCCTGCGCCGCGCGCTCTCCGAATGTGCCGTGACCGGCATCCCCACCACGATCGACTTCCACCTCCAGTTGCTGGATCGGCCCGAGTTCCAGGCCGGAGAGGTGCACACGAAGTTCGTGGAGCAGGAAATGCTCGGCCAGCAGGGCAAGTAGGGATCAGGCCACAGGGATGTGGCTCAGCATCAGCTGGGTTACCAGGCCCTGCTGACCCACGAGCAGCTCACGGATCAGGCTGATCAACCCCACCCACACCACCGGGGTCACGTCCACACCGCCGATCGGCTGAATCAGCCGGCGGGTGGGGGCCAGCAGGGGCTCGGTGGGCCAGCCGATCAGGCGCATGGCCCCCTGGTTCAAGTTCACCTGGGGGTACCAGGTGAGCACGATCCGGAACAGGAACAGCAGGGTCCAGGCCCCCAGGAGCAGGCCGAGCACAAGGTGGGCAATGGCCAGTGGTCCCCCGGTGAACAGCCCCGTCACAAAGCTCTAAGCATGGGTGTGCTCAGCGTAGGCAGCGACGGTCGCTGCCTAGGATCCCCGCACCGCTGACTACCGGGACGCGCGCGCATGACCCCATCCCTCGCCAACTTTCTGAGCAGCCTCGTGTGGGGTGCCGTGATCGTGGTGGTGCCGATCACCGTGGCCCTGATCCTGATCAGCCAGAACGACCGGCTCGACCGCAAGCTCTGAGTTCCGGCCTGACGGCACTCCCTAAAGTGGTCTGAACGACTCTGACGGGTGAAACGCCCGGGTGAGCCCCAATGGTTAACGCCAGTCTCAACTGGGCCAGCATCGTTGGCATCGTGCTGGCCGTTGGCGGGGCTCTCCTTTATTTCATGCGCAGCTTCAAGCCTGCGCTGGCACGCGATTACGACGTGTTCTTTGCCGCCGTGGGCTTGCTCTGCGGCGGCATTCTCTTTTTCCAGGGCTGGCGCCTCGATCCAATTCTGCAGTTCGGCCAGTTCCTGCTGGCCGGCACCACTGTGTTTTTCGCCTACGAGAGCGTCCGGCTGCGGGGCGTGACCACCGAGCAGGCACGCCGCTCCTCCTTTTTTGACGACGACGAACCCGCCCCCTACCGACCCCGGATGGGCGGGGGAGCCTGGGCCGAGGAGCGCGAGCGCTTCGATGAACCGCAGCCGATCCGCCGCCGGATCCGCTCCAGGGCCGAGGAAGACGACGCCGAAGACTTCTACCGCCCCCGCCCGGCCGCCAGCCGCGCTGCCATCCCCGAGCGCGCTGCCAGCCGGCGCGGTGCAAGCGAAGACTGGGACCGCTCCCCTTCCGCCGAGCGCGAGCCCGTCGATCGCTTCGGCGCGCGCGACCGCAGTGGCGATCGCAGCGCCGATCGCGACATTGATCGTGGAGACGCTGCCCGCCGCTACGGCCCCTCCACTGGCCGGGGCAATGCCCCTGAGTTCGGGACCCGGCGCCGTGAGCGTGATGGCGGCAGCGAGCCCCGGCGGGGCTCCCGCCCCACACCGGCGGCGGAGTCGATGCCCCGCTCCAGCCGCCGGGGTCCTGCTCCAACCGCTGGCTCAACACCCACCTCTCCGGCTGGCGTCCCCCAGGGTTCCCCGATCCGGGGCAGCCGCCCATCGGCCAACGTGAGCGACGCCGAATTCACCCCGATGGGCTCGGCGCCCAAGCCGGCGGCAACCCCCGATCGCGGGACTGATCGGCCCGCCGCCACTGATCGGCCCGCCGCCTCGGAGCCTCGCCCCCGCGACAACAGCTCCCGCTTCGACGACTGAGCCTTCACCCTGCTGAGCCGCCCGCCGTTAAGCCGCTTGCTTCTCGTGCCATCGCTGCTGATGGCGCTCGCCGTTGGCGGCTGCGATAGCCAGATCGGCTGGCTTGGCCGGCGCAACGCAGGTGGAGGCGGTTTTCTCGACGCCAGTAACCGCCAGGAGCCAGCCCTCAGTGGCAATGGCCAGTGGCTGGCCAGCGTGATCGAGCGCAATGGGCGGCTGAGCCTGCTGCTCCAGCGCCAGCCCGATGGCCAGATAGTGCCAGTGCGTCACATCCGCGGCCATGAGCCCCACAGCTCGCCTTCCCTGAGCTGGAACGGCCGCTACGTGGCCGCCCTGGTGCAGCAGGGGAGCCAGCGACTCCCTGTGATCGAAGACCGGGCCTCTGGCCAGCTGGTGCGCATCCCGCTGCCGGGTGATCGCACCGCGGTGAAGCTCAGCCTGGCGCCCGATGCCCAGCGCCTGGCCCTGGAGCTGGTGCAGGGCGGCCAGCGGCGGGTGCAGGTGTTCGACCTGAGCCGCATGCTCGAACCCGACAGGCCCGCGGACCTGGTAGAGCGTGGCGGCGGTCCGGAACCCAGCACCCAGCAGCCATGACGCCCGGCCCGCTGCAACTGGCCACCGCGTGGGCCACGGCCCTGCTGCTAGGCGGCTGCAGCGGCGCGATGCCGGTACCGTTACCTGCCCTCAATCGCCAGTTGGAGCAGGCCGGCACCAGCCGCGAACCGGCACTTGCCGATCGCTGGATGGCGCTGATCAGTGGCCGGGGCGGGCGGGAGCAGGTGCTTCTGCTGGATCTGCAACGCCAGCTGCCAGTGCCGCTGCCTGGCCTCAACCGCCCCGATGCCCAGCCCCTGAGCGTGGCCGTCGACGACAGCGGCGACCGGATTACGGTGGTGCGGCAGCTGGAGGGGCGCACCGAGCTGGTGCTCTACCGCCGCTCCCTGGCCAGCCTCCAGGTGATTCCGATGGTGCCCGCTGGCGTGCCGCACCAGGTGAGCCTGCGGGCCGACGGGCGGGAGCTGGCGGTTCAGGTGAGCCGCAACGGGCTGTGGCAGGTGGATCTGATCCGCCTTCCCTGAGCTTCAGGGCACCAGGCCGGCCCAGTGCAGGAAGGTGTCGCCGGTGAGGGCCTCGATCAGCAGCACAGAGGCAAAGCCCACCATCGCGAAGCGGCCATTGACGCGCTCGGCGTAAGCACTCCAGCCAAAGGCCGGCACGTCGTTGGTGGTGGCGCTGGTGGCAGGCGTGGGGGTGGCGGTCTCCATCGGCTCAGGCATGGCGGCCAACGTCATAGCCCGCGGCGGGGAAGAGGCGCCAGTTTCCGGTGCCATCCAGCTCAAGCACGGTGTCGTGGAACTCGGTAAGGGTGGGGCGGTGGCCCACGCTCACAAAGGCCATCTCCCGTTCGGTGAGCAGGTCATAGAGATGGCGCTCGGTGGCCACATCCAGGGCACTGGTGGCCTCATCCAGCACCACGAAGCAGGGGGAGCTCAGCAACAGGCGCGCAAAGGCAAGGCGCTGCTGCTCTCCCAAAGAGAGCAGACGGGGCCAGTCCTGCTTGATGTCGAGGTCGGGGTAGCGCTGCACCAGCTCCGGCAGGCGCACCTGCTCGAGCACATGGCGCAGCTGCTCATCACTGAAGCGGGCCGGATCCTGCGGATAGCAGAGCTGCTCGCGCAGGCTGCCCAGAAGCATGTACGGCTTCTGGGGTATGAACAGCAGATCCCCCTCGGGCGGACGCTCCACCTGGCCGGCAGCCGGCGGCCAGAGCCCACTCACTGTGCGCAGGAAGGAGGTTTTGCCGCAGCCGCTCGGACCTACCACCAGCAGCCGCTGGTTGGTGGTGACTTCCACGCTGAGATCGCGTACCAGCACCCGGCTGCTCCGGGGCGGGACCAGATCCACGTGGCTCACGAAAATCGAGCCGTGGCGCTTGCCGGCCGCCGCAGGCTCTTCGGCCCGCTCCAGCTGGGCCATCTCGGCACCGATCGCTTCCACCTTGCCCTGGAATCCCTCCAGACGGCTGATCGAGGCGGAGAAGGCAGCCAGCTGATCGATGTTGTTCACGATGTAACTCACCGAGAACAGCACCTGGGAGAAGGCGATACTCGCCTGGCCGAACACACCGAAATCCACCTCCTTGGCGAAGTAGATCGGAGCGATCACCAGCCAGGGGAGGAAGCGGGAGAAGTAGTCGTAGGAACGCTGGATCACGCTGATCAACGCCTGCCAGATGATCAGGCGGTTGAAGTTGCGGATCGCACCGACTAGGCGGCGATCGGCTTCCGCGAATTCCTGGTCTTCACCCCGGTAGAAGGCGATCGATTCCGCGTTGTCGCGGATGTGCACCAGGCCGTAGCGGAAATCCGCCTCGAGCTTGAGCTGCTGATAGTTCAGGGCCACCAGCCGGCGACTGGCGAACACAATCAGAGCCGTTCCAAGCACGGAGTAGGCCAAGAGCCAGATGGCGAGCTTGGAGCTGATACTCCAAAGCACGATAATGAAACTGAAAAACGTGAGCAGGGCGGAAAAGATCTCCACCGTCACGCTCAGACTGGTGGTCGTGAAGCTGGCTGCATCCTGGGAAATCCGTTGATCCGGGTTGTCGATCTCCTCGGCAGTTTCATCATTGGGATTGAGAACGTAGTACGCACGATTGGTGAGATAGCGGCCCAACAACCGCCCACTCAGCCATTCCCGCCAGAGCAGGCCCAGCTTGGGGATCAGATAGCTCTGCAGGGCACGAATCGGCAGCGCCAACACCAGGCAGAAGGCGTAGATCGCCACCGTCTGCCAGAAGTCGTCGGCCTTGTAGGCCACCAGGGTGTTGTCAACGTTGCGGGCGATGTAGCTGATGCCCACGTTGATGCCGTTGATCACCAAGATCAGCAGCACAATCACTCCCAGCAGCAGCCAGGGCAGCCAACGCCCCTGGCGCAGTTTGCTGCGCAGCGCCCCGAAGCAAGCCAGGCCAGCCGCCGTGAGTGCCATCACCACCACGCCGGCGGGGCTCCTCCAGATAGCGGCCACCTGCTCCGGCACCCCTGGCAGGAAGCGACTGCGCAGGTCGGGCACCAGGGCACCCGAGAGCTCGACGGCCCCGGTCAGCAGCAGCAGGGTGGAGCCCACCACCACGGCGAGCATCGCCACCACCAGCAGCAGGAACTGCCAGGCGTGGGTGTCCTCCACCGGCAGGAAGTAAGGCTGGGCCAGGCGCTGCAGCTTGCCCAGCTGGCTGCGTAGGGCCTTGAGCGGATTCATGGGCCGGGGCGGATGAGGGCATTGTCGCCGCCCTCCGACCCGGGTGTGGTGTGGGCGTTAGCCCGGCGGCCAGGCCAGGGGGCGGCCGCCGATCACGTGCACGTGCAGGTGGAACACGGTTTGGCCCGCCTCGGCGCCGGAATTGATCACGGTGCGGAAGGCATTGAGGCCTTCCTGCTTGGCCACCTTGGCGGCCACCAGCAGCAGATGGCCTAGCAGCTCGGCCTGGCTCTCTTCCGCCTCCGCCAGGTTCACCACGGGCTCCCGGGGGATCACCAGCACGTGCACCGGCGCCTGGGGCGCCACATCGCGGAAAGCGATACAGCGCTCATCCGCATACACCTGATCGGAGGGGATCTCACCCCGCAGGATCTTCCCGAAGATCGTGTCGCTGGCCATGGCACACCGAGCCGGGTGGTGGAACTGCTGAGGCAGTGAGCCCTGGGCGTGATGTTGGCACGGTGCGGCAGTGGAGCCCTGGTGGGGCTGGAAGCGGTGGCGATCACCGTGGAGGTGGCGATCGCGCCCGGCTTGCCAGGCCTATCGGTGGTGGGCCTGGCCGATGCGGCGGTGCAGGAGGCGCGGGAGCGGGTGCGCTCCGCCCTGCGCCATGCCGGGCTGAAGGTGCCGCTCACCCGGGTGGTGGTGAACCTGGCCCCCGGCGATGTGCGGAAGGAAGGTCCGAGCTTCGATCTGCCGATCGCCCTGGGGCTGCTGCTGGCCAGCGACCAACTGGAGGCCGCAAGCCTAGAAGGGGTGTGGAGCGTGGGGGAGCTGGGCCTCGACGGTGCCCTGCGCCCGGTGCGCGGCGTACTGCCGGTAGCGCTGGCCGCACGATCCGCCGGAGCCCGGGCCCTGCTGGTGCCCGCGGCCAATGGGGTGGAAGCAGCCCTCGTGGAGGGGCTGGCAATCTGGACGGCCGAGCACCTGAGCCAGGCCGTGGCAGTGCTGCGGGGGGAGGCGCCCACGCCGCCGCCGCCGCCGCTTCAGGCCTTCCCGGCCTCAACGCGCCACCAATCCCTCGATCTGGCGGAGGTGCAGGGCCAGCTCCATGGCCGGCGGGCCCTGGAGATTGCGGCGGCCGGCGGCCATCACCTGCTGCTGGTGGGGCCGCCCGGCAGCGGCAAAACAATGCTGGCTCGCAGGCTTCAGGGTCTGCTACCGCCGTTGAGCAACGAAGAGGCGCTGGAAGTCACCGCCATCCACTCGGTGGCCGGACTCCTGCCAGCCGATGGGGCCCTGCTCGGCCAACGGCCCTTCCGCAGCCCGCATCACAGCTGCACTGCTGCGGCCCTGATGGGTGGGGGCCCGGTTCCCCGGCCAGGCGAACTGGCCCTGGCCCATCGTGGGGTGTTGTTTCTCGATGAGCTCGCGGAGTTTCGGCGACCCGTGCTCGATCAGCTGCGCCAGCCCCTGGAGGAGGGCAGCGTGTGGATCAGTCGCGCACGGCACCGCAGCCGCTTCCCCTGCCGCACCACCCTGGTGGCGGCCACTAATCCATGCCCCTGCGGCTGGTTCGGGGAACCCGGAGCCAGCTGCCGCTGCGGCGAGGGCCTGCGGCGCCGCTATTGGGGCCGGCTCTCAGGCCCGCTGCTGGATCGCATCGACCTGCAGGTGGTGATGCGGCGACTCTCCGGGCAGGAGCTGGGGGCGAGCTATCGCCGCAACCAAACCAGTGGCGCCAGCGGCACCATCCGGGCCCACGCACCGGAAACCAGCGCCCAGGTAGCCGCACGGGTCAAAGCAGCCCGCCGCCGCATGGGCCAGCGCAATCCGGGTGGCTGCAGCAATGCAGCCCTGCCGGCGCAGGCCCTACGGCGGGTATTACAGCTGGAACCCCAGGCTCTGCAGCTGTGGGAGGGGGCGGTGAGCCAGCGGAAGCTGAGCGCCCGAGGCGCCGAGCGCCTGCTGCGGGTGGCCCTCACCATCGCCGACCTCGACGGCCAGCGGAGCGTGGGCCCCGGCCCCATAGCCGAAGCCCTCAACTACCGGTCTTTCGACCAGGCAGCTGAGGGCCAGGGTGAGAACACCCAGGAAGCCTGAGCGTGGATCAGCGGCGACGACGGCGCTGCTGAGCCTTGCGCTTGTACTTCTCAGTGGGGGTTTCGTGGTGACGCAGGCGCTTCAGGTCGGCGAAGATGCCCGCCTTGGACACCTGACGCTTGAAGCGGCGCAGCGCCGACTCAATGCCTTCGTTTTCGCCAACGGTGACCTGGGTCATGGACGAGCAGATGAGCTCACAGAGCTGTCCAATGTAGCAATCACGTCAGACACCCCCCTCAGCGGGCAGCAGGAGGGGCCGCCACGGCAGCCGGGGCCTGGGATGGGGGATTGGCGGCGGTGGCATCTGAAGGGGCCGACGTGGTGGCCACCGCATCGGGCCAGCTCTCGCGATACACGTACACGTGGCCCAGGGCCCGGCCGCCGAAGGCCCGGCGCTTCAGCTCCCAGCCCGGCTCGAACACCAGCTGCAGAAAACCATTGCCCACGCCC
>CAIOXF010000096.1 GCA_903862155.1 uncultured cyanobacterium
AGCTCACCAAGTTTTTGATGAGACCCTCGAAATCATCACGCGTTGGATCCACCCGCCAGATCGGCCAACTCAGTGGCGATCAGCTCGAGGAATCACCGGTGGAGGGGGGTGGGATCGAGCCAGACAAGTGCTCCCGCTCGAAGCGCGCGAGCCTGGAGTTGATCTGCGCGAGCCGCAGCAGCCTCTGCTCGAGCGCGTATCGCTGCACTTTCAGTTCGACGGTTGGATGCCAATTGAGCTTCTGCAACAGCCGTCGCCAGGGCGGCAGCGATGCAAGGAATTCCTGCTTGCTGCGGTAGGTCGATGGAAGCGGTTCCCAAGAGGTCGACATGGCTGTAGCCCGTAAACAGGGTGATCAGGGCCAGGAGGAGCGCGGCGAGCACCGTGATCCAGCCCTGGAGGTTGAAGCCGAGCAACACCGGAGCCAGCTCCAGCACCGATCAGGGCATGGCACAGGTGTTCTATGCGGGCATCCGTGGAAGTGGCCAGTGCTTGATGCGGCGGAAGCGCTCTTCTTCAAGGAGCATGGTCATCAGCCAAGCCATTCCTGATGAAGATCAGCGATGGCTCGGAACTCGGGGTCTTTGTGGAGCAGGGTGGCGCCGACCTGCTGCGCGGCCGCCGCGATCCAGGCATCGGCCAGGGAAAGGGCGTGGCGAGCCTTGATGGTGGCCGCGCGCTCCAGCAGCGGTTCTGAGGCTTCCACCCATTGCAGGGGAAGGGCTTTGAGTTGCTCATAGGCCAGGCGACCGGCGCGCTCGCCTTCGTCTTTCCACACGCGGTAGAGCACTTCCATTCGGGTGAGAAAGCAGGCGTAGCACTGCTGGGGAGTGTCGAGAGCCTGCTCAACCCGGTCTGCACCGGGTTCGTCGTCGCGCAAGGTGAGGAGGGCTGAGGTGTCCAGCAGGAGCAGTAAGGCCATCAGTGCCCGGTGGGATGCTCTGCTTGTCGCTCCGCTTCGCGATCAGCCAGCAAGCGCGCCGTGGAGGCACCGCACCGCCCCATGCCGCGGAATGCCTTGACCGGGGATGGGTTCACAGGCACCACGCGGATCGAGCCATCGGCCTCCACGATCCATTCGAGGCGTTGGGAAGGACCGAGAGCAAAACGGGCTCGGATCGGCGCCGGGATCACGGTTTGCCCGCGGGCGGTGATGGTGCTGCGCATGGCAAGGAGCGAAGCCAATGAATTACCCAATCCTAGGTTGGATCATTCACGCTGGATCGGGGCTCCACGGGCCAGCGCGCCGTTGCCGCAGCCCAGATCCAGAACCCGCGATGTGCGGGGGCATGGCTGGCCTTTCAGGGCATCAGGCTGAGCAAGCTGGGCGGCGGCGATGGCGAGGCTGCTGTCCACGCTTGAATGGCCTGGGCTTCGCTGTGCTCCCGCAACACCCACTTGAACACCTCCAGGATGCTGATCACGGGCACGATCAGGGTCGCTTCGGCATCTAGAACATCGAGGAACGGCCCCGCCTTGGGGCCATCAGTGAACAACTCAATCCAGCCCGAGGAGTCGACAACGGCTGGCTGGACACTCACAGGCGATCCAGTGCTCAAAGGCGATCCATTTCCCGCTCGAAGGTGTTCTTCCCAGAGAGAAAGCCTCGCAGCGCCGCCGCCGGCTGACTGGGCACCAGTTCAATCCTGCCGGGCAGGGAGATCACCTGCAGCTGCTGACCTGGCCGGAGGCCGAATTGCTCCCGCACCCGCTTGGGAATGACGACCTGGTACTTGGGGGAGACGGTTGTGAGATCCATCGCCCAATCGTAGGCCCGAACTTTGATCGATCCAGACGTCTGCTGGACCACAGGCCGGATCCTCCGGCCTGCTCGGCCTAATCAGCTTGTAGAGTTGTGAACAGGGAAAGAACTCAGCGCGTTGGGGTTACCAACGCATCAGTCGTCGTCTCAATCGGCGTCGATTTCGATGCCATAACCTCGCAAAGCATCGATAAGAGCTTGGCGTTCCCTGCGCGGAGCTCCTCGGTTTCGCTCTCGATCTCTGCGATTTCGGCTTCGATCTGCAAGCGTTTCTGCTTCAGCTCGGCGGCGATCCGCAGATTCTCCTGTTCTCTCTGCCTGAGCTGCCTGAGCAGCGGAGAGTCGATCGCCAACCTCAGCTCCGTAAAGAACAGCAAGCACCAGCACCAAGAGCAGGATAGGTGCTTCTATCGGCCAGCCGCCAATTGGCGCCGCAGCGTGCGGCGGATGTGCTTGAGCAGCAGCAGCATCGCTGAGGCTGGCCCTCGTTATCGAGCACGAACTGCTCCCTGTCGGCGCCACCCTGAAGCGACGTAGCAGATTGCTACGATCCGTGGACCCGGTGGATGGCGGGCCCATGCCGAAATCAGTGTCACCCGTGCGGCTGCAGCAGGAGCTGATGCAGCGAGCAACCCTGGCTGGAGCCAGGCACCATCGCAGCGCGGCCGAACAGATTGAGTACTGGGCCGCACTGGGCCAGCAGGTGGCGGGCGTTCTCGATCCCGACAAACTGCTGGACGTGCTCACGGGTCTTGCGACCTTGAAGGTGGAGCCGATTACCACCGCAGACGTTGCCGCCGAGCAGGTGTTTGCGGCTCTGGAGCAACAGCGCCGCTCCGGGCAACTCAGCCAGTCTGTGAGCGGCGCCTCATTGCGCTACCAAGCCTCAACGCTTCGACCGGGGTTGCTCGAAGAGATCAGCCCCAATGGCATGCGCCGGCTGGGCCAATTTCGGGATGGCCGGTTTGAACCGCTCGAGGGCCGTGCGCTCAGCAGCACCCCATGAAGCAACTCTGGTTGCTGGTGGGTGGCAACGGGGCCGGCAAAAGCACGTTCTATCGGCTCGTCCTCGAGCCCCTGGGGCTTCCTTTTGTGAATGCGGATCGGCTGGCCAAGCTTGTGTATCCAGAAGCTGCGGAAGAGCACAGCTATGAAGCGGCCCTGTTGGCTGAGCAGCAACGCAACACCCTGCTACTCAGCGGAGCAAGCTTCTGTTTTGAAACGGTGTATTCCCATCCATCCAAGGTTGATTTCACGGCCCGCGCCAAAGCACTGGGCTACACCGTGATCATGGTGCTGATCCATCTGGAACAGGCTGAACTGAACGCAGCGCGTGTTGCGCAAAGGGTTCAAGAAGGTGGTCACAACGTTCCCACCGAAAAGCTCCTGAAGCGCATCCCGCGCCTGCTGGATCAGGTGAAAATGGCGATTCCGTTGTGTGATGAAGTGCGGGTGCTGGACAATTCGTCGGCAGAGGATCCCTTTCGGCCGTTGCTGACCATCAAGCTGGGCCAGGTGGAGTGCCATCAACACCCGTTGCCTGCATGGGCATCGCAACTGCTGGCGTGAAGGAGACAAAGGCGATTCACCTCCCCCTCGAAGCGCTCGAGCCTGAAATTGCCGCTCCAGATGGGATCCGCCGTGATCCCATCGAGGAGCACGTTGGAATCGACCAGCACCATCAGGGATCCTCGCCCCTGGTGAGGGCCAACAACTCCTCGGTGCTCAGGCGGGTGCGCACGCGAGCCTGCTGCAGGCGCTGGATGGCGTCTTCCGCGAGCCAGCAGTGGTAGCCCACCTGCACCCCCCAGGCGGAGCCTGGCAGCCAGCGAACCGGGTAGCGGTTGAGCTGGCGGATCACAAGCGAGCGTCCACGCGCTGTCAGGCTGGACGTTTCAGAGCGAATCCAATGGCTCCACCAAGAATCAGCTGAAGCACACTCGCCGCCCAGTCAGCTCTTTTTTCAGAAATAGGGCGAAAGAGACTGATTGTGAGAGTGAGAGCTGCGAACCCAGCGATCCAACCGATCAGCCAGAAAGCCTTCG
>CAIOXF010000097.1 GCA_903862155.1 uncultured cyanobacterium
ACACGGTGCCGCCGCTCCAGGCCCTGCGCGCTGGGCTGGTGCCACTGCCCTGATGCAGCAGCGAGGGGGCCGGAATTGTCGCCAGCTCCAGTCCCGCCAATCGCAGCCCCTGCCGTACGGCCGCCGCCGAGCAATAGGTGATCAGCCTGCCCTTGGGGGGCAGCAGGGTTGCCAAGGCGCCCAGAAACTCCACGGTCCAGAGCTGGGGGCAGTGGCGCGGGGAGAAGGCGTCGTGCAGCACCAGATCCACCGTGCCGCTTGCCTGCTTCAGCACCGCAGCCATGGTGGATCGGGCATCACCCCAAAGCATCTGGCCCTGCCCCAGCGGGCTGCGCCACGTCTCGCGTTGCCCTAACTGGCAGAGAGGGTCTAGGGCCTCAGCCCGCCATTGGCTGCGAAAGCTGGGCTCGGCCAGCGCCAGCCGCAGCGTGGCGGGATCCAGCTCCAGTCCCCACCACTGCAGCCTCAGCCCCCGGTCGTTGCAGGCTTCCAGGAGGGCAGCAGTGTTGCTGCCGGTGCCTACGCACAGATCCACCACCCGGACGGTGGTGCCAGGGCTGAACCGCTCCAGCTCCGCTGGCGCCACAAAGGTTTCGCGAGCCTCGCGCACGGCCCCGCGGCTGCTGTGGAAGCCCTCGCCGAACCGCTCGCTCCAGAGGCTGAAGCTGCCATCGGCGGTGCAGCGGCTCTCCAGCCCCTGCTGGAGATCGGCAGCTCCGGCCTGGTTCAGCAGCGCAGGCGGGCCAGATCGTCCCAGAAGTTGGGATACGACACAGCGGCGGCACCAGGGCGCGCCAGGCTTGTGTCGCCCGTGGCGCTCAGCGCCGCCACCGCCAGGCTCATCGCCACCCGGTGGTCGGTTTCGCTATCCACGGCGGAGCCCTTGAGCGGCGTCACGCCAGTGATTGCCATGCCGTCTTCGAATTCCTCAATCCGGGCACCCATGGCTCCGAGCTGACGGGCCATCACCGCCAGACGGTCGGTTTCCTTCACCCGCAGCTCTTCGGCGCCCCGGATCGTGCTGATGCCCTCGGCATGGCAGGCGGCCACCGCCAGCACCGGGATCTCATCCACCAGCCGGGGAATGATGTCGCCATCGATGCTGAACGCCTTCAGCGGGCCGTGGGTTACCCGCAGATCGCCCACCGGCTCGCCGGCCACATCGCGCTCGTTGAGCACCGTGATCCGGGCGCCCATCTGCTCCAGCACCTCGAGGATGCCGGTGCGGCTGGGGTTCAGGCCCACGTTCTCCACCGTGAGATCGGCGCCGGGGGTGATCGCACCGGCCACGAGCCAGAAGGCCGCGGAGCTGATGTCGCCGGGCACTACCACGGTTTGGCCCCGGAGGCTGGCGCCTGGCGTCACGGTTACAACTGTGCGCTCCGGCCCGCTCACCTCCAGCTGGGCCCCGAAGGCCCGCAGCATGCGCTCGCTGTGGTCGCGGCTCTGGGCCGGCTCGATCACGGTGGTGGCCCCCTCGGCGGTGAGGGCTGCCAGGAGCAGGGCGCTCTTCACCTGGGCCGAGGCCACGGGCGTGTGGATCGTGGCGCCATGCAGCCGTTGGCCCAGCACCGCCAGCGGGGCAAAGTTGCCCCCCTTGCGGCCATGGATCGTGGCGCCCATCTGGCTGAGGGGCTCAGCCACGCGGCGCATCGGCCGGCCCCGCAGGGAGCTGTCGCCGGTGAGCACGAAATGGCGCTCGCTGCGGCCCGCCAGCAGGCCCAGCATCAGCCGCATGGTGGTGCCGGAGTTGCCGCAATCGAGCACATCCCCAGGCTCCTGGAAGCCATCGAGCCCCACGCCCTGCACCAGCACGGGTTCCCCGGCGCGGATCTCCGACACCTCCACCCCCATGGACCGCAGGCAGGCGGCGGTGCTCAGGGGGTCTTCTGCGGGAAGCAGCCCCTCGATGCGGGTTTTCCCCTCGGCAATGGCGCCGAACAGCAGGGCCCGGTGGGAAATCGACTTATCGCCCGGCACGCGCACATGGCCCTGCAGGCTGCCGCCTGCGTTCAGGTGCAGGGTGGCGCTGGACTGCTCGCTCACGCGCGACGGCTCGATTGGGGCGATCCTATGGAGGCTTCAACCCAAGATCAGGCCGCCATCTGCGCCCTGGGCTGCCCTGGCGCTGCGCAGGTCGAACAACAGTTCCTCCAGGGTGAGCTGGGCCAGTTCCCGCTCTAGCGCCCGTTGCAAGCGGGTTTCCAGCAGCTCGGTGACCTGGCGGGTGGCGGGCTCGCCCCCTTCCACCAGGGCCGCGGAGGGCAGGGCCTCCACCGCCGCCAGCACCTGGGCCAGGGCGATCTGGCGGGGGGGGAGCGCCAGGCGATAGCCCCCGTGGCGGCCACGCCGCGCCTCCAGCAGGCCGCTGCGCCGCAGCTTCAGCAGCAGCTGCTCAAGCATCGGTGCTGGCAGCGCCTGGGCCTCGGCCAATTCGCTCACCGAGCGCCAGGCCGGTGGGTCGAGGGCCAGCTCCAACAGGGCCTGGATCGCCTGCAGCCCGCGGCGCAACAGCACTAACCCTTGGCCGCCCCGGCCAGCCGCTCGAGCACGTATTCCAGGGTGTAGCCGAACAGGGCTGGATCGGGCTCGCTGGTGCCGAGATCGGCCAGGCCCAGTTCAGCCCAGCGGGCATCGATGCGGGCCTCCAGCTCAGCCGGCCGCTGCAAGGCTTCGCCCCAGGGATGGCGCTTCTCCGGGCCGATCTTGGTGGTGGCATCGATCGCCAGCCGTCCGCCGAGGCCCAGCCTTTCGCTGGCGAAGTCGAGGGTGTCGAACGGCGTGTTTTCCAGCACGAACAGGTCGCGCTGGGGATCCACCTGGGCGCTGATCGCCCAGATCACCTGGCGCGGATCGCGGATGTTGATGGCTTTATCCACCACCACCACAAACTTCGTGTAGGTGAACTGGGGCAGGGCGCTCCAGAAGGCCATCGCCGCCCGCTTCGCCTGGCCGGGATAGGCCTTGTCGATGGCGATCACGGCCACCTTGTAGCTGAGCCCTTCCATCGGCAGGAAGAAATCCACGATCTCCGGGATCTGCTGCCGCAGGATCGGCGTGTAGATGCGGTTGAGGGCGATGGCGAGCATCGCGTCTTCCTTGGGCGGCCGGCCGCTGAAGGTGGTGAAGTAAATCGGGTCGCGCCGTTGGGTGATGCACTGGATGCGCACCAGGGGCGAATCCTCCACGCCGCCGTAGAAGCCCATGTGATCGCCGAAGGGGCCGTCGGCCAGCTCCTCGCCAGGGGTGATCGTGCCTTCGAGCACCACTTCGCTATGGCTGGGCACCTCCAGGTTCACGGTTTTGCATTTCGCCAGCCGCACCCCTTCGCCGGCATAAAGCCCGGCGAAGAGCCATTCACTGAGCTGCACGGGAATCGGGGTGGCCGCCGCCATCACCAGCAGCGGATGCACGCCGATCGCGATCGCGATCTCCAGCGGCTTCCCCATGGCCGCCGCCTTGCGCAGGTGGCGGGCGCCACCGCGCACGCTCAGCCAGTGCACGGTCATCGTGTTCACCGACTGCTGCTGCAGCCGGTACACGCCCACATTCGGGGTGCCGGTTTCCGGGTCTTTGGTGATTACCAGCCCCAGGGTGATGATCCGCCCGCCGTCGCCAGGCCAGGGGCGCAGCAGGGGCAGGGCATCGAGGTTCACCTCCTCGCCCTTGAACACCTGCTGGCGGCAGGGCGGGGTGAGATCCAGATCGGGCCGCGCCTTCAGCACATCCAGCAGCACCGAGCCGAAGCGCACTGCCTCTCGGGCGCCTTTGGGGGGCCGGGGTTGCTGCAGCAGGGCCAGCCGTTCGCCGAGCTCCTCGAGCTCCTCGGCTCGCTCCATCCCCATGCTCCAGAGCACCCGCTCCTGGGTCCCGAGCAGGTTGATCGCCACCGGCATGGTGCTGCCGATCACGTTTTCAAACAGCAGGGCTGGCCCACCCAGGCCCAGCACCCGATCGGCGATGGCCGCCAGCTCCAGGTCGGGATCCACCGGGGCGGTGATGCGCCGCAGCCTGCCCCGCGCCTCCAGCAGCTCCAGAAATCCCCGCAGGTCGCGCTGGGTGCGCCGGCTGAACCCCGCCGAGGCCATGGCTGGTAACGAACGGTTCTTACTGTGGCGCACCCATCCGGCGGCTGCGGCAGTGCTGATCTCCTACTTCCATACCTCTGAGGCGGTGCCGGCCGTGCAACCCGTAGCCGAGGGCGGCCCGGACGCGGCCGTGGTGATCGACGTGCTGCGGGCCACCACCACCATTGCCTGGTCGCTGCAGAACGGGGCCGAGGCGATCCAGGCCTTCGCAGACCTGGCGGAGTTGGAAGCGGCCGCCATGGCCTGGCCCGCTGAGAAGCGGTTGCGGGCCGGCGAGCGCGGCGGCAAGCGGGTTGACGGCTACGACCTGGGCAATTCCCCCCTCGCCGTGACCCCCGAGCTGGTGGGGGGCAAGCGCATCTTCATGAGCACCACCAACGGCACCCGGTCCCTGGCGGCCGTGCGGGCCGTGCCCCTGCTCGTCACGGCCTGCCTCCCCAACCGCACGGCGGTGGCCCAGCGCCTATTGGCGGCACAAGCTGAGCGGGTATGGATTGTGGGCAGCGGCTGGGAGGGCGATTACTCCCTGGAGGATTCCCTGGCCGCCGGCGCCGTGATCGCGGCAGCCCAGCAGGCCGATGCCGCTGCTGCCAATGGCAAAACCGTGGCCACCGGCAACGACGAAGCCCTGGCGGCCCTGGCCCTGTGGCAGCAGTGGCAGCACGAGCCCGAAGCCTGCCTGCGCGCCGCCAGCCATGGCCAACGCCTGATCAGCATCGGCAACCATGACGCCGACTTCGCCTGCTGCGCCGCCCTCGACAACCTCACGATCGTGCCCACCCAAACCCAGCCCGGCGTGATCCAGGCGGATTAGCGCCCTCCCCCTACGATTCGGCCGTTGGTTTCGGGGGTTCGGTGGGCAGTTTCCTGGCGGCAGCGGTGCAGCTCACCAGCACCCCCGATCCGGACGCCAACTTCGCCGCCGCCGAAGAACAGATCGAACTGGCGGCCCGCCGTGGCGCCGAGCTGGTGGGGCTCCCTGAGAACTTCGCCTTCATGGGCGATGAGCAGCGCCGTCTTGAGCTGGCTCCTGCCCTGGCGGAGCGCTGCAGCCGCTTCCTGGTCACCATGGCGCGCCGCTACCAGGTGACGCTCGTTGGGGGCGGTTTCCCCGTGCCCGCGGGCGAAGGCCACTCCTTCAACCGCGCCGAACTGGTGAGCGTGGAGGGCCAGGTGCTGGCCCGCTACGACAAGATCCACCTCTTCGATGTGGATCTCCCCGACGGTCACACCTATCGGGAGTCGGCCACGGTGACCCCGGGTAACCAGCTGCCTCCGGTGGCCGAGGTGCCCGGTCTGGGCCGGATCGGCCTCTCCATTTGTTACGACGTGCGCTTTCCCGAGCTCTATCGCCATTTGGCGGGGGCTGGCGCCGATGTGTTGATGGTGCCGGCTGCCTTCACCGCCTTCACCGGAAAGGACCACTGGCAGGTGCTGCTGCAGGCCCGGGCGATCGAGAACACCGCCTATGTGGTGGCCCCGGCGCAAACCGGCGTGAATCACGACCGCCGCGCCACCCATGGTCATGCCCTGGTGATTGATCCCTGGGGCACGGTGCTGGCTGATGCCGGTGTGGCCCCAGGACTGGCTGTGGCGCCGATCGATCTGGGGCATGCCCAGCGGGTGCGGGCCCAGATGCCAAGCCTGCAGCACCGCCGGCCGGCCCTGTTCTGAGCCGCGCCATGGCGCCGCTCCCTCCATCTTTTTCCCGTTTGAGCCGCTGGCTGCTGCCCCTGCTCCCGGCGGCCCAGTTGCTGGCAGCCCTGCCCGCGCTGGCCTCGAGCCTCGGCGCCTGGCGGATCACCCCCCAGGGCGACCTGGAGCTGCGCACTAGCCCGGATGTCACGCCCCAGGCCTTCTATGAGGCAGGCGGTGCCCTACGCGGTCCGCGGGTGTGGATCGATTTGCCGGGCGCCCCCAGCCGCAGCCGCGTCGTTCCCGGTAGCGGAGCGCTGAAGCAGGTGCGCATTGGCCGGCCCGACGGCCAGACCACCCGGCTGGTGCTCGAGTTCCAGCCGGGCACCCTGCTCAATCCCCAGAGCCTGCGGCTGGTGGGCACGGCCCGCGACCGCTGGACGATGGATTTCCCGGGCCTCGACCCGGGCCTGATGGCCATGGGTGAAGGCGATTTCGATGTGGCGACCTGGCGCCTGCCCGAGCCCCGCACGGATGGCCAGACCCAAGCCCAGTTCCCAACTGCCGGCACTCCCCTCTCAGCTGATGGGTTGCCGGTGGTGCCCCGGGGCCGGTTTCGGGTGGTGATCGATCCCGGCCATGGCGGCCCGGATCCCGGGGCCGTGGGTATCGGGGGCCTGCGCGAAACCGACGTTGTGCTCGATGTGAGCCTGCAGCTGGCCCGCTTGCTCCAGGCCAGGGGGGTGGATGTGGTGCTCACCCGCACCACGGAGGTGGATGTGGATCTGCCGCCCCGGGTGGCCCTGGCCAACGCCAGCAACGCCGATGCGTTCGTGAGCGTTCACGCCAATGCCCTGAGCATGGCCCGCCCGGATGTGAACGGGATTGAGACCTTCTATTTCGAAGGCGGCAGCAGCCGCTCCCGAGCTCTGGCAGCCGCACTTCAGCAACAGATGCTGGCCATTTCCCCGGGTAGCCCCGATCGTGGGGTGCGCACGGCCCGTTTCTTCGTGATCCGCCGCACCGTGATGCCCTCAGCCCTGGTGGAGATGGGCTTTGTGACGGGATCGCTCGACGCCCGGCGCCTGGCCGATCCGAACTTCCGCCGGCGCATGGCCATCGCCCTGGCCACCGGGATCCTCACTTACCTGCAGGGCCAGCGATGAGCCTGCTGGTGGGCCTGTTCGACAGCGGCCTGGGCGGGCTCACCGTTCTGCGGCAGGTGCATGCCCGCCATCCCCATTCCCCGTGCCTTTATCTGGGGGATACGGCCCGGGTGCCCTACGGCCAACGCAGCCCCGAGGAGATCCGCGCCATCGCCCGGGAGGTGGTGCAGTGGCTTCGCCTGCAGGGGGTGGGGGTGCTGGTGATGGCCTGTAACACCTCCAATGCCCTGGCCTTCGATGTGGCCGTGGCGGAGGCGGGCGTGCCGGTGGTGGGCTTGATCGATAGCGCCGCTGCCGGCATCGACAGCGAGCGGGTCGGGGTGCTCGCCACCCCGGCCACCGCCGCCAGTGGCGCCTACCGCCGGGCGATCCATGCCATCCGCCCCCATGCGCGGGTGGTGGAGGTGGGCTGTCCGGGGTTTGTGCCGTTGATTGAGGCGGGGGACTTCCAGGCGCCGGCCCTCCATCAGGCCGCCCGCGAGTACGTAGCCCCGCTGCTGGAGGCGGCGGTCGACACCGTGGTGCTGGGCTGCACCCACTACCCGTTGCTGCGCCCCCTGCTCAGTGAGCTGCTGCCGCCGGAGGTGCGCTTGGTGGATCCAGCCGAGGCAGCCGTACAGCGGCTCGGCCCGCTGCTGGCCAGCCTGGGTGATGTCCCTGAGGGGGAACGCACCGGTGAGCCGGTGCTGGCACCGCTGCAGCGCACCCGCCTGTGCGTCACCGGCTGCGCCGATGCCTTTGCCCAATCCGCAGCCGCCTGGCTGGATCCCTGCCCCAGCGTGGAGCAAGTGGCGCTCGCCCCGGCCTGAGCCCCAAGCGGTGCCCGGTTCGTGCCTTCTAGGATCGACTCACAGCGGAGGGTTTGTGGCAACGGTTGCAGAGCTGCTTCAACCCGTCGAGGCGGATCTCGATGCTCTGCTGGCCGATCTGCGCAGCCTGATTGGCGCCGGGCACCCGATTCTTCAAGCCGCTGCGGAGCATTTGTTTGCCGCAGGCGGCAAGCGGCTGCGCCCCGGCATCGTGCTGCTGCTCTCGCGGGCGATTGATCCCACAGGCGATCTTGGGCCGCGCCACCGGCGCCTGGCCGAGATCACCGAGATGATCCACACGGCCTCCCTCGTCCACGATGACGTGGTGGATGAGGCCGCCACCCGCCGGGGTGTGGATACGGTTCACAGCCGCTTCAACCACCGGGTGGCCGTGCTGGCCGGTGATTTTCTTTTTGCCCAAGCCAGTTGGCACCTCGCCAACCTCGACAACCTCGAGGTGGTGAAGCTGCTCAGCCGCGTGATCATGGA
>CAIOXF010000098.1 GCA_903862155.1 uncultured cyanobacterium
GCACTGCGCAATGCCCCTTCAATCCGGCCGAACCCGGGGCCGGTGACGTAGTCACCGCAGAAGCCCACCTTGCTCTGGCGGCACAGAGAGAGCTGGATCGGCAGCCCTGGCGCCACGGGGAAGGCGGCACCCCAGCGCATCAACTGGCGCCCGGCCTGGGCCAGGCCACTCGCGGCCCCCAGGAATGGGGCCATGGCCTGGTCGAGCACCTCGGTGAGGGCCCCGATCACCGTGTCTTCCCGGCCGGCATCGGGGGGCAGCTCCAGCATCTGGGCCACGGCCGAGCGGGAGCCGTACACATCGAGGTGATCGGCCGCGAAGGCATTGGTGGAGTGGGCCACCACGGCGCAGCGGCCGTCGTCGAGCGGTTGCACCGACACCCGGCGCAACCCCCAGCGCTGCTGGGCGGCCGCATCAAACGCCAACAGCTGGAAGGGGAGCTGGCGCCAGGGGGCGGCGGCCTCGGGATCGAGCACCACCAGCAGGTTGCTGCGGGCCTCGGAGCGAATCCCCGCGATTGTGGTGAGGGTGTGCTCCAGCTGCAGATCCCCCAGCGCTGCCGCGGCCTGCTTCAGCGGCACTTCGGGCCAACCAAAGATCAGCTGGGTGCGGGGATGGGCCAGCAGGGTGCCGCTGAGCACCAGCCAGTCGGCCTGCCCCAGCAGCGCCCCCTCGCGATCCAGCAGTTGCCAGCCCCCTTCCCGGGTGTGGCCGAGATGGCGCACCAGGGTGGAGAAATGGGTATGGATCGGCGCCGGGCCTGCGGTGTGGGCGAGCTCCAGCAGGCCGGCTCCGATCCGATCCATGCCGCCATGGCCGGTGTAGAGCGCGCCCGTGGACAGGGCATCGTGACCATCCAGGTGCAGCTCCAGCTCGCCCTTGAGCAGCGCCACCCGGCCGGTCCAGGGCACCACCGCCCTGCTGGCCAGCAGGGGCTCCAGCAACGCCGGCGCTGGTGTGGCCACTAGGTTGAAGAAGGGGGCGCCATGGTTGATGTGGAGGCCGGGATCCTGGCGGGAGCGGCGGGTGCTGGCCCGTCCGCCGGGCCCCCGGCCGGTTTCCCAGAGATCAATCGGGCCCATGAAGCCAAGCTGACGCAGGCGGGCCACGAGCGCACAGCCCGAGACGCCCGCGCCGATCACCGCCAGGCTCTGGCCTCCCGGTTCAATCGGCACAGACACCCACTCAGTCGATCTTCACCACATCGATCGGGCCACGACCTTCGTGATTGAGCTCGTTGGCGGCCCGCAGGGCGGCTTCATGGGTGTGGAAGCCATGGGCTTCAGCCGGGGTGGCCACCTCCGCCAGGCCCATGCCGTCGGGGGCCACGGCCAGGTAAGCCCCATGGCCGAGGTGCTTGAGCACGTAGCGCTCGGGCTGGGTGCACTCCAGGGGATGGGCCGGGTCGATGGCTGGTGCCCAGAAATGCATGGAAACCGCTGGAGCGATGCGCTCAAGGTAGCGTCGGATTTCGAACGAGGCAGCTCGCATGGCGCGCTTTCTGCTGGTGCTCCGGCCCCGGGAGAATCAGACACCGGCAGCCCTGCTCAACGGCATCGATCCCCTGCTCGAAGCCCTGCATGCAGAGGTGGATCACCGCACGCCCGCCCACGTGAGCGCCCTGCTCAAGGGAGCCGCTGAAAGCCAGCGGATGCAGCTATTCGCCGATGTGCAGGCCAAGGCGGAGGGGCCGGTGCTGGAGCTCGTGCTGCTCAGCCGCGAGGCAATGGGCACCGGCGCCCCGCAAACCCGCCAGGCGTTCGAGCACGTGGTGAACCTCTCCGGCAGTCACATGCCGAGCTGTGAGGCGATCTTCCGCTCCGACCGCGACGGAGCCCTGCCAACCTGACCGGATGGGGCTCCCCCGCAGCGAGGTTGAGACGCGGCACCGCTGGTACCAGCGCCTGCTGGTGATGTGCCTGCTGGTGCTGTTCTGCTTCACCCTCCCCGAGAACCTGCGGGTGGTGAGCACCGTGGGCTATGGCCTGCTGCCGCTGTTGCTGGTGAAGGGGCTGGGACGCCCATCCGGCCAGATCAGCTTCCACGGGGCGGGTTGGCTGTTCCGCCTGCTGGGGATCGCCACCACCGCCTCGGGAGTTCTCTGGGCTGTCACACCGGTGGGGATGCACAGCACCGGTGTGCCCCTGCTGGTGCTGTGGGCAGCCTTCATCGGCTGGAGCCTGCTGCGGCTGCTGCGGATGCTGTCGCAAGAAAGCCGGGTGAGCGGCCGGGTACTGATGGGTGCCACTGCGGGCTACCTGCTGCTGGGGCTCACGGCCGGTTTGCTGTTTGCAGCGATCGAAACGGTTGAGCCCAACAGCTTCGCCAACGCCCGCGATGCCAGCGGCTCGGTGCTCTCGCCCACGGGCACGCTCCCGCCTGAACGCTGGGAGGCGGTGTGGTCACTGGATTTCGTGCGGCTCAACTACTACGCCTTCGTCACGCTCACCAGCACCGGCTTCGGCGATATCCTTCCCAACAGCGCCCAAGCCCAGATGGCCACGATTGTGGTGGCAATCCTGGGGAACTTTTACGTGGCGGTGGTGATGGGCCTGCTCATCAGCCGCCTCACCGTGCAGGAAACGTCCGAAGACACACCGCCCCCACCGAGCGATGGCGGCGGGCCCGGCGATCAGCACCAGAGGGCGCTGATGCGGCGCCTCGAGCATTTGGTGGAGCGACTGGAGCAGCGCGATCGGCGTTAAGCAGGGTGAGGTGCTGGCCCGGACGGCCACGGTGGACCTGATCCTCGGCTGCGGCCACTCGGGCATGGGGTCCGCCGTGCGCGAGGCGATCTGGGAGGCCTTCCACGCTGAGGGCCTCGAAATTCCCTACACGCAGTTGGTGCTGCACCAGGCCTGAACCCGGCGGGCCAGCTGGTCTGCATCGGCATCGGGCTCGATCGCGATGCAGCCGGCCTGCTCGGCGGCATCGAGGGGCTCGGCCATGGCCAGCTGCTGCTCCAGCACCGCCTCGGTGGCATCAGAGGGATCGCGGCCGTGGCGCAGGCGGCGGCGGATGCGCTCCCGGGCCTCGGCCACCGAGGCCCGGGGCTCGAGGATCAGGAAGGGCACCCCCAGGCAATCGGCCAACTGCGCCATGCGCTGGCGATCGAGGCGCCGCAGGAAGGTGGCATCCACCACCACCGGGAAGCCTGCGGCGATCAGCTGCTGGGCCAGGGCCGGCAGACGCCGGGCAAACAGCTCCTCGCTCACCTCGATCCGGTAGGGATCCCCACGCCATTCGGCCACCGGCGGGATGCCCCAGAGCCCGAACAGGCGCTTGCGCACCACATCGGAGCGCAGCCGGATCCAGCCCAGCCGCTCGGCAATGGCCAGGGCATGGCGGGATTTGCCCAGGCCCGACACACCGGTGGTGATCGCCAACAGCAACGGTGGCGGCGTGATCAGCCGCTCGGCGAGCTCCAGGTAGGCGTGGAGGGCGGGATCGCCGCGCAGGGCCGCCACCTTGGCCCGCACCAGGGCGCGATAGCAGGCGTACCAGTGCCAGAGATCCAGGCCAGCCCAGTCGCCGCTCTGCTCCAGCCAGCGGTTGAGCAGCCGCTGGCCCAGCCGCCCCTGGCCGTGTTCCTGCAGGTCCATCACCAGGAACGCCATCTCGCTGATCACATCGATCCAGCGCAGGGTGTCGCTGAACTCCAGGCAGTCGAAGGGCACGATGCGGCCCTCCTGCAGCAGCAGGTTGCCCAGGTGCAGATCGCCGTGGCATTCGCGCACCCGCCCCGCCGCCAGCCGCTCAGCGAAGCGGGGCCGCAGCCGCTGCCACTCCGCCTCTGCCCAGTGGCGCAGCCGCTGCAGGCGCTCCACGCTGCCGGGTTGCTGGGCCAGCAGGGGCGAGGCTTCCAAGGCGGCGAAATTGGCCACCACCGGCTCCCGCACCGCCTCGGCCGAGCCGTGGGGCCCACTGGCTGGGGCTACGGCAGCGGCGGCCTGGAAGCGGGCCAGGTCGTCGGCGAAGCGATCCATCAGCCCTTCGGCCAGCTCACCGCGGGCCAGCACCTGCGCCAGCAGGGCGTTCTGGGGGAACTGGCGCATGCGCACCGCATGGTCGATCACCGGGCCATCGCCGTGGAACGCCGCCCGCTCCGGCGGCCCATGGAGCGGCACCACATCGCAGTAGAGATCACCGCTCAAACGGCGGTTGAGGCGGAGCTCTTCGTGGCAGAACAGCTCGCGGCGCTCCGGGGTGGAGAAATCCAGGAAGCCGAAATCCACCGGCTTCTTGAGCTTGTACACGTAGGAACCGGTGAGGAACACCCAGGAGATGTGGGTTTCCAGCAGCTCCACCCGCTCCACCGGATGGGGATAGGCCTCGGGCCGCAGCAGGCTGGCCACAACGGTGGGGGTGTGGACCATCAGGCCGGCACCACCAGCTGATCGAGCAGGTTGCCGAGCAGCAGCCGGCTGCGGGCTTCGATCCGCTCACCCCACAGCTCCAGATCTTGGAGCAGGCCCTCCACCCCCTGGGGGCCCCGGGCCCGCTGCACAAACTCCGGCGCCGCCGCGATCCAGCGCTGGGCCAGGGGCAGGGTGATCTCGGCATGGAACTGCAGCCCCCAGGCCCGTTCTCCGATGCGAAACGCCTGCTCACGGCAGGCCAGCGACGACGCCAGCAAGGTGGCGTGGGCGGGCAGACGCACCCGATCACCGTGCCACAAAAACACTGGCTCACAGGCATTCAGGCCCTGCAGCGGCGGCTCCTGGTCTCCGTCGGCCAGCCAGTGCACGGCACCGCAGCCCACCTCCGCCAGGGCCCGGGGCGGATCCCCCTGCAGCAGGGGTTCCACCCGGCCGCCGGCCGCATGGGCCAGCATCTGGGCCCCCAGGCACAGGCCCAGCACCGGAGCACCAGCCGCCAGCCGCGCGCCGATCAGCTCCAGCTCCCGCCCCATCCAGCGAAAATCTGGCTGCTCGCGATCGGCCACGCCCATGGTGCCGCCGAGCACCACCAACACCTGGTGATGGGCCTCGGCCGGTGGCAGGGGATCCCCCTGATCCAGGCGGCACACGCGCCAGCGCAGGCCCCGGGCCTCCAGCAACTCCGGCAGCGATCCGGGCCCCACCATCTCCTGGTGCTGCAGCAGCACCACATCAGGGGCGGAAGTGGTGCGGGCTGAGGCGTCCATCAGGAGATGCCCAACTGGGCTGTCCAAGCCTGGCAACCTCCCTAGGCTGGCGCATCCCCCCAGGGTTGCGGCCTTGCCCCTCGACGACAACCACCCGGTGCTGATCGCCCTGGAGGCCCAGCTCGCTGGGCTGCAGGAGGCCTACGACGCCCATCCCAACGAGTTCACCCGTTACCAGCTCGCCCGGCTGGAAACCCTGATTCGCCAGTGGGCGCCCGACTGGCAACCCGATCGCATCCCGGCCGCCTGAGCCACCAGAATCGCGCTCTGGCTGCGCCGCCCTGTTGCCGATCCCTGCCTTTCTTTCGCCTGAGCTGATCACCAAGTCGTCGCTGTTCGGCATCGGCATCGCCTTTTCCCCGCTGCACATCGCCGTGGTGACGCTGCTGCTGCTGGGCCGGGCCCCACTACAGCGCGCCC
>CAIOXF010000099.1 GCA_903862155.1 uncultured cyanobacterium
GACAAGCGCCGCTCGGCCCACAACGTGGCCGAAAGTCTCACCGTGATCGGTGATGTGGCCGGCAAGACGGCGATCCTGATCGACGACATGATCGACACCGGTGGCACCATCTGCCAGGGGGCCAAGCTGCTGCGCCGCAGAGGGGCGGCTCGGGTACTGTGCTGCGCCACCCATGCCGTGTTCTCGCCGCCGGCGATCGAACGGCTCTCGGAGCCCGGTCTGTTCGAGGAGGTGGTGGTCACCAACTCCATCCCCCTGCCCGAAGAGCGCCGCTTCCCCCAGCTGCGGGTGCTCTCGGTGGCGAACATGCTTGGCGAAGCGATCTGGCGCATCCACGAGGAGAGCTCGGTGAGCTCGATGTTCCGCTGAGCACCATCCGCCAACGCTGCCGGCCACGCGCCTTGAACCGCTCCCGGGCCCGTCTGGATCGCCTGGCGGGGATGGCGCTCGGGGTGACGGCATCGATGGCCCCGCTGCTGGAGCTGATGGCCCAACCCGCCCTGGCCCAGCGCACACCCCCGCCGCTGCCGAGCCTGCCGGCGCCCGAGCCGCTGCTGCGTACCACCAAGGCCGAGGCCCAGCACCGACGCATCGGCGTGTGGCTCACCAACAGCCCCAGCCCCCTCTATTACGAGGCGAGCCGGATTGAGCGGGCCGTGGCCGAGCTGGCCGATGCCGGGTTCAACACCCTCTATCCCAACGTGTGGAGCCGGGGCACCACGTTCCACCGCTCCCGCTACGCGCCGATGGAGCCGGCACTGGAGCGCGCCAACCCCAACCTCGATCCGATCTGCCGCTTCACCGCTGCGGCCCACCGCCGCGGCCTCGATGTGGTGCCGTGGTTTGAGTACGGCCTGATGGAACCCGCCGATGCGGCGGTGGTGCGCGACAACCCGGAGTGGGTGCTGCAACGGCTCGATGGCACCTCGGTGATGGAGCTGCACGGCAAGCCGATGGTGTGGCTCAACCCGGCCCACCCCGGCGTCCGCCAGCGCTTCCTCGGCCTGATCGGCGAGATCGTGCAGCGCTGCGGTGTGGATGGCGTGCAACTCGACGACCACTTCGCCTGGCCGGTGGAGCTGGGCTACGACCCCTACACCCGCAACCTCTACCGGGCCGAAACCGGCAACGACCCGCCCGACACCTTCACCGATCGGGCCTGGATGCGCTGGCGCCGCCACCAGCTCACCAACCTGCTGCGGGACCTGCGCCGCCATCTGCAGAGCATTCCGAACGCCAAGGGGGAACAGCGCCGCCCCCGCGTGATCAGCCTCTCCCCTGGTCCGTTCCGCTTCGCCTACAACCAATGGCTCCAAGACTGGGAGCTCTGGGCCCTCGGCCAGCTGATCGACGACCTGGTGGTGCAGAACTACGCCTACTCGGTGGCGGGCTTCGCCAAAGACCTCAACCAGCCGGCCCTGCTCAAGGCGCGGCAATGGGGCCTGCCCGTGGAGATCGGCATCCTGGCCGGCTTCGGCGGCCGCACCCCCGCCATGGCCACCGTGGCCGAGAAAACCCGGCTCTCCCTGGAGCGCGGCCACGGCGTGATCTATTTCTATTGGGAAGGGCTCTGGGGCCAGCACGCCGGCCCCGAAGGCACCGAGCAGCGCCGCATCGGCTTCCGCCAGCTGCTGCGCAGCGACTGATCGGCAACGAACCAGAACCTGGCCGCTCAGCGCGCCAGGCCTAGAAACACCAGGATCGAACGGTTCAGACGCACCAGGTCTTCATCGGAGAGGTTGCCGATCCGCTCGCCCAACCGACTCCTTGGCACGGTGGTGAGCTTGTCCACCATCAATCGACTGGACATGGTCAGACCATTGGCCTCCGCAGGCTCCACCGGGATCCGAAACAACGGCAGATCCGTTGGATCCGAGGTGAGCAGGCAGATGGTGACCGAATCGCGGCTCGCGAAGGCATCGTCCTGAACGATCACCGCGGGCCTGGGTTTGCCGGCATAGGCGGGTCCGCCGGCGACGGTCCAGATCTCGCCGCGCTTCATGCGTCGTCGCCTGGCTCCGGCCAGCAGGACGCCGCATCCACAAAGGCCTGATCCGCAGCCTCGTGGGCGCTGGCATTGGCCAGCTGACACTGCCTGGCGGCTTCCTGCTCAAAGCCCGGCAGGCGTACATCAGGCACCCAGATCTGGATCGGGCGCAGGCCCTGTTCCCGCAGCCGCTGCCGATGGGCCTGCACCTTGAGACGCGTGGAGACACGGCGGCTCTGCTGAGCCGCGATCGGATCAGGCGCCTGGCGGGGCACGGCCATCACTGCGGAAGTGTTACATGTAACTTAGCGGCGACAATCACCCCTGCCCCAGGCACTGCTCCACCACCTCGCGGGTGTTGGTGGAGAGCGCGGCAGCGGCGAGCTGCTCGAGGGCTTCGCGCATGCGGGCCTGGCGGGCGGGGCCGTAGCTCTGCCAGCGGCTGAACACCTTGGCCATGCGGGAGGCGGTGATCGGGTTGCGCTGATCGAGCGCCGCGATCTGTTCGGCCATGAAGCGATAGCCCCTGCCATCGGCGGCATGGAACACCGGTGCATTGCCGGCCAGTCCGCCCAGCACCGCCCGCACCGAATTGGGGGCGGCGGGATCGAAACGGGGATGCTCCAGAAGCCGCGCCACCCGCTCCAACCCATCGGCAAACGGTGCTGAGGCCTCCAGGCCAAACCAGGCATCGAGGATCACCGGCTTGTGCTCCCAGCGGGTGTAAAAGGCCTCCACCGCCGCCTGGCGTTCGGCAATCGGATGGCACTGGAGCGCCCGCAGGCCGGAGCGGGCCAGGGTCATCGACGGGCCATCCACCGCAGCCCGGGCGGAGGCGATCACGGCGGAATCGCCAGCGGCCGCCCGCCAACTCCAGATGGCGGCCGTGAGCTGGCGATCGCCATTGCCCTCGGGCCAGGCCAATCCCCACTGGGGCGTGCAGCGCTCCAGGGCTGCCGTGAGCGGCCCGGCCAGGGCCTCACCGAAGCGGCGCTGCAAGCCCAGAAGGGCGGCAAACAAGGCCGGCGGATCGGGTTCCATCCCCTGGCTCACTGCCGCATCCTCCAGCTCCGGCATGCCCGGCAGGGCCATCAGCACGGCGCGGCTCGCTTCCGAAAGGGTGGGGTCGGCCAGGATTCGCGCGAAGGCATCGATCAGCTCGCTCTCCAGTTGCGGATCCCCCGCCTCTGCTGCCGCGGCGTCTGCTCCTTCAGCCGCCCGGGCCAGCACCGCCTGGCGCAGCAGCACCTGGCCGGCATCCCAGCGGGCGAAGGCGTCGCTGTCGCAGGCCAGCAGGTGCACCAGCTCAGCGGTGGGGCGGCCCAGCTCCAGCTTCACCGGCGCCGAGAACTGGCGCAGCACCGAGAGGGCC
>CAIOXF010000100.1 GCA_903862155.1 uncultured cyanobacterium
CGGCAATTGCGGCGGCTACTCAACCTGGCCCAGATCTGCCAGAGCCATGCGCTCTCGTTTTTCCACCTCAGCAGCCCTGATTTCCTGCTGGGCTGGGAGAGCGATCCGGCCAGGCGCAACGTGTTCGGCCTGATGGCCGCCGATCCGGATCTGGCTCGCGCCGGCATCCGCCTGCGCCAGTTCGGCCAGCAGGTGCTGGAGCTGCTGGGCGGCCGCAAGATTCATTCCGCCTGGGCGGTGCCCGGCGGGGTGCGCTCGCCCTTGAGCGAGGAGGCCAAGGCCTGGATCCTGGAGCGCCTGCCGGAAGCGAAGGCCACCGTGCGGCTGGCCCTCGATCTCTATAAGGGCCTGCTGGATGGGCCGCTGCAACGGGAGCAGGCCACCTTTGGCGACTTCCCGTCGCTGTTCATGGGGCTAGTGGCGCCGGATGGCCGCTGGGAGTGCATCGAGGGCGCGATCCGCTTCATCCACAGCGAGGGGCGGATCGTGGCCGATGGCCTCTCGGAAGACGACTACGCCAGCTTCCTGGGGGAAGCGGTGGAGAGCTGGAGCTATCTCAAGTTCCCCTACTACAAACCGCTCGGCTATCCCGATGGCATCTACCGGGTGGGGCCCCTGGCGCGCCTGAATGTGTGCGACGCGATTGGCACCCCCTGGGCCGATGCGGAGCTGGCGGAGTTCCGACAGCGCAATGGCACCGCCAGCAGCGGCGGGCGCATCGTTACCTCCTCGTTTGCCTATCACCACGCCCGGCTGGTGGAGATCGTGGCCTGCTTGGAGGGCATCGAACAGCTGGTGGTTGAGCCGCAGCTGCAGAACGGCCGGATCCGCTCCCTCGCCAGCCTTAACGCCAACGAGGCGGTGGGGGTAAGCGAGGCCCCGCGCGGCACGCTGTTTCACCACTACCGGGTGGACGACAACGGCCTGATCACCCGTGTGAACCTGATCATTGCCACGGGTCAGAACAACCTGGCGATGAACCGCACCGTGGCCCAGATCGCGCGGGAATTCATCCCCGATCCGGTGCCCGCCGATGCCGAGATTCCTGAGCCCCTGCTGAACCGGGTGGAGGCGGGGATCCGCTGCTTTGATCCGTGCCTCAGCTGCAGCACCCATGCCGCCGGTCAGATGCCGCTGCAGCTGCAGTTGGTGGATGCGGCAGGCCAGGTGTTGGCCGAGCGGCGCAGCTGATGGATTCTCGGATGCTTCAGCCCAGCCTGGTGATCGGCATCGGCAACCCCCTGCGCGGTGACGATGGCGTGGGCTGGCACCTGGCTGAAGCATTGGGACCGCCCCATCGGGCGTTCCACCAGCTCACACCGGAGTGCGCGGCAGTGCTGGCGGGTTGCAGGCGCGTTCTGTTTGTCGATGCCTGGTGCGGGGAGTCTGTGTCTGCCGAACCACTGCTCAGGCCGCTGGTGTGTGCGGCTGCCGGTGGCGTTGCTCCTAGGGAATCAGCGTTCACCCACCAGCTCCATCCCGCTGCCCTGCTGGCGATCAGCGATCGGCTCTATGGGCATCGGCCTGAGGCCTGGGAGTTGCTGGTTCCCGCCAGCCGAAGGGATCACGGCGAGGCTTTCTCGCCCCAACTGCAGGCCCGGCTGCCCCGGGCGCGGGCGTTGGTGCAGCAGTGGCTGGAGGAGGCGCTGTGCACGAGTTGAGCCTGATGGACAACGTGCGCGAACTGGCGCTGGAGCAGGCCCGGCTCCATGGCGCCAGCCGCATTGATGGGATCACCTTGCGCATCGGCGCGCTGGCAGGGGTGGAGCCCGAAGCGCTGCGTTTCGCCTTTGAGGTTGTGATGGCGGGGAGTATCGCCGCCACCGCTGAGCTGCATGTGCAGGCGGTGGCGGCGGAAGCGTTCTGTGAACCCTGCCATTTGTCGTTTGCAGTGGAGAGCGGACTGTGCGAATGCCCCCGCTGTGGGGCCATCAGTCGCCGCTTGCTGCGGGGCCGGGAGCTGGAGTTGGCGTCGTTGGAGCTGGTCTGAGCGCCATCGGATCGCCAACACAACGCTGACGGTCCTACGGGCCCTGCCTAGCTTGAAACCCCGGCGCCAGCGCCATGTGCACCACCTGCGATTGCGGTTTGCCGGCGCCCCAACGGGTGGATGTGGGCGCTGCCCTGCTCTCGCGCAACGACGCCCTCGCTTCAGCCCTGCGCCAGCGATTTGAAGCTGCTGGGGTGCGGGCCATCAACCTGCTGTCGTCGCCGGGTTCGGGCAAAACGGCGCTGCTCGAATGGCTGGGCCGGCACTGGGGGCACCACCACCCCATGGCCGTGATCGTGGGCGATCTGGCCACCGACAACGACGCGCGGCGCCTGCAGGCGGCGGGTGTGCAGGCCGTGCAGATCACCACGGGCCAGGCCTGCCACCTGGAGGCTGCGATGGTGGCCGACGGGCTGCATCGTTTGCAGCACGATGGCGTAGTGCTCGAGCAGCTGGAGCTGCTCGTGATCGAGAACGTGGGCAACCTGGTGTGCCCTGCCGCCTACGACCTGGGCGAAGCGCAGCGGGTGGTGCTGCTCTCCGTGACCGAAGGCGAAGACAAGCCGCTCAAATACCCCGCCACCTTCCACTCGGCCGATGTGGTGGTGATTAGCAAGATCGATCTCGCTGAGGTGGTGGGCTTCGATGTGGCCAACGCTCGCCGCCACATTGAGCGGGTGGCGCCCCGGGCCCGGATCGTGGAGCTGTCGGCCCGTACGGGCGCGGGCATGGATGCGCTGCTGGAGGCGTTGGCGTTGGAGCGGCTGCCTGCCTGCGCATGAGTGCGCGCCTGGTGCTGCTCTGCCGCGGTGTGGTGCAAGGGGTGGGATTTCGCCCGGCGGTGCATCGCTTGGCTGTGGGGCTCGGGCTCTCTGGCGATGCTTGCAACGTGGCCGGTGGTGTGCGGCTGGACCTCTCTGGTGCGCGCGAGCAGCTGGAGCAGTTTGTGGAGTTGCTGCCGCAGGCGCTGCTGGAGACCGCGCGGCTTGAGCCATTGCGGCCCGAATGGCTATCAGGCCCGGCGGCGGTGGGGGAGCCCGGTCTGCGCATCGCCGCTGCTGCGCCGATTCCCCTGGGCGTGGGCCTGGTGGCTCCGGCCCTCAGTGCCGATCGGGCCCCCTGTGCCGCTTGCCGCGCCGAGCTCGCCGATCCCACCAGCCGGCGCTTTCGCTACCCGTTCATCAGCTGCAGCCAGTGCGGGCCGCGTTACTCGATCGCTACCGCCGAGCCCTATGCCCGCGCCCACACCACCCTGGAGGGCTTCCCCCTCTGTGCGGCCTGCCAGGGGGAGTTCAGCGATCCCTGTGATCGCCGCTTCCATGCCGAAACCACGGGTTGCCCGGCCTGTGGGCCGCGGCTGCAGATGCTGGATCCGTCCGGGGAGCTGCTCGGCGAGGGGGCATCTGATGGTCTGATCCAGCGGGCCTGCGCATTCCTGAAGGCCGGCCATGTGTTGGCGCTGCAAGGGGTGGGTGGTTTTCAGCTGCTGGTGGATGCCACCAACCCCGAGGCGGTGGCGTTGCTGCGGCGGCGCAAAGGCCGACCGTTTAAGCCGCTCGCGCTGTTGGTGGCTCACGCCGAGGCGGTGGCGCCGTGGGTGCACCTTGGCGCCGCTGAGCGACAGCTGCTGGAGAGCGCGGCAGCGCCGATCGTGCTGTTGCGCCGGCGTGATCTCGCAGAGGAGGCATTCCCCGGAGTGGCTCCCGCCAGCTCGGCGCTGGGGGTGATGCTGCCGGCATCGCCGTTGCATCTGCTTCTGGCCGAAGCGATGGGAAGGCCCCTAGTGGCTACCAGCGGCAATTGCAGCGGTGCGTTGCTCTGCACCGACCCGGCGGAGGCGATCGATCGCCTTGGATCGCGACCAGGCGGTGAGCCCATCGCCGACGCCTTTCTGGTGCACAACCGCCCGATCGCTCGCCCCCTCGACGACTCGGTGGCCCAGGTGGTGGACGGTCAGCCGATGCTGTTGCGCCGGGCCCGGGGCTATGCGCCGGAGCCGTTGCGGTTGCCCGAGCCCCCAGCCCCGGGGCATTGTCTGCTGGCGGTGGGCGCGGATCTGAAAAGTGCCCCAGCCGTGCTGGCGGAGGGCAAGGTGTGGCTGGCGCCCTACGGCGGTGATTTGGCCGGTGCAGCCCAGCAGCAGCGCCTGGCGGCGGGGCTGGCGGAACTCGCCCAGCGCTATGGCGAGCACTTGGAGCTGATCGCCAGCGATCGGCACCCCGGCTACGCGAGCCGGCTGCTGGCGGCTCAACAGGCCAGTGCGGCCCAGCTCCCGATCACGGGGCTGCAGCACCACGGCGCCCACGCGTTGGCGGTGGCCGCGGAGCACGGGTTGAACCTGCCGCTGCTGGCCATCTGCTGCGATGGCCTGGGCTACGGCGACACTCCGGCCCAGCCGTTGTGGGGCGGCGAGCTGTTGCTGCTGGCACATCCCGAGCAACACTCCCCCACCGTGGAGGTGACGCGCTTGGCGGCGCTGCGCCCGTTCCCCTTGGTCGGCGGTGAGCAGGCCATGCGTGAGCCTCGGCGCGCTGCCCTCGGGCTGCTGGCTGTCGCTGGGGCACCCCTGCTGTCGCACCCCGCCGCCGCACCCTGCTGCGAGGCGTTTCAGCCCGGTGAATGGGCCCTGCTGCTGCAGGCCCTGGCCTCCGGTTGCAATGCTCCCCGCACCAGTAGCTCCGGTCGGTTGATCGATGCCGCCGCGTCCCTATTGGGATGCTGCCAGATCCTCAGCACCGAGGCGGAAGGGGGCATTCGCCTGGAAGGCCTCGCGGCCCAGGCTCCGCCCGGGGGGCCGGCTTATCCCCTGCCGCTGCAGCCCAGCACGGATGCCGACGCTCCCGCGATGGGGTGGCTGGATTGGTTGCCACTGCTGGAGGCCCTGCTCGCCGATGGCGCAGCTGGGGTGCCGGCCGCGGAGCGGGCTGCTCGGGTTCACCGCGGATTGGTGGAGGGCTTCGTGGCCGTGGCGGCCCAGGCCGCTGGGCGGTTGGGGATCCGTGCAGTGGCCCTAGGCGGCGGTTGCTTCCAGAACCGCCTGCTGCTGGAGGGATCCATTGCCGCACTCAGACAGCGGGGGCTCCAGCCCTATTGGGGCCAACAGGTGCCATGCAACGACGGAGGCATCGCTGTGGGACAGCTTTGGGCAGCCCTGGCGAACGTCCCTATAACGACAGCGGAGCCGCCCGCGCGCATCCATGTGTCTGGCCATGCCCGGCCGCATCCTGTCCATCGCCGTGGCGGCGCCACCCGGTGCGGCAACTGAGGCTGCTGATGCCGGCAGCCTCTGGCGCATGGCCGAGGTGGACTTCGGCGGGGTGCGTCAGCCGGTGAGCCTGGCCTGCCTGCCTGAGGCGCAGGTGGGCGATCAGGTGCTGGTGCACGTGGGCATGGCGTTGAGCATCGTGCAGGAGGAGGAGCCTTGACCAGCCCGATCACGATCGATGCCAACGAGGCCGTGGCACGGGTGGCCTATCGCCTCAACGAGGTGATCGCCATCTACCCGATCACGCCGGCCTCACCCATGGGCGAATGGGCCGATGCCTGGGCGGCGGAGGGTAAGCCGAACCTCTGGGGCACCGTCCCCATGGTGGTGGAGCTGCAGAGTGAAGCTGGCGCGGCCGGCACGGTGCATGGCGCGCTGCAGGCCGGTGCGCTCACCACCACCTTCACGGCCAGCCAGGGGTTGCTGCTGATGATCCCCAACCTCTACAAGGTGGCGGGGGAGCTCACACCGGCGGTGCTGCATGTGGCCGCACGCTCTCTGGCGGCCCAGGGGCTCTCGATCTTTGGCGACCACAGCGATGTGATGGCCACCCGCGGGACCGGTTGCGCCGTGCTGTGTTCGGCCTCGGTGCAAGAGGCAGGTGATTTTGCAGCGATCGCCACCAGGGCCAGCCTCCAGGCGCGGCTGCCGTTCCTGCACATGCTCGACGGCTTCCGCACCTCCCACGAGATCCAGAAGCTCGCTCCGCTTTCCGACGAGCTGCTGCGCGCCTTCATTCCGGAGGAGCCGATCCGCGCCCATCGCGCCCGCGCGCTCACGCCCGATCGGCCGGTGTTGCGGGGCA
>CAIOXF010000101.1 GCA_903862155.1 uncultured cyanobacterium
CGCCAGCAGCGCCTCGCGGAAGGCGAGGTACTGCGCCCTGTTCATCGGGCAGTTGATGTAGTCGGCGTCGCCCTTGTCGTAGCGGGAGGCGCGGAACGCCACGGAGAGATCGATGCTCTCCCCCTCCACGATCGGGCTGGCCGCATCAAAGAAGTGGCAGTCGGCGCGGCCCGTGAAGGCGCGCAACTGCCCCGCCAAAGGTTCGCTGGTGAGCGGGCCGGTGGCCAGAACGGCGATCTCGCCGGGTTGGGGCAGCTGGGTGTGCTCGCGCCGCTCCACGGTTACGAGCGGATGCTGCTCCAGAGCTGCGGTGAGGGCGGCGCTGTAGCGGCCCCGATCCACCGCAAGAGCTCCACCGGCGGGCACGGCATGGTGATCGGCGGTGCCAATCACCAGGGAGCCAAGCCGGCGCAGTTCTTCCTGCAGCAGCCCCGCGGCCCGGTCGCTGCTGAGGGCCCCGAAGCTGTTGCTGCACACCAGCTCAGCGAATTCAGCGCTGTGATGGGCAGGTGAGCGGCGCACCGGCCGCATTTCCACCAGACGCACACGAATGCCGGCCTGGGCGATCTGCCAGGCCGCCTCGGTGCCCGCCAGCCCAGCACCGATCACCAGAAGCTCCGGCGTGGCGGGGGTGGCGGGCTGCGTTGAGTTCGGCCGGTTGAGGAGCTGCCTCAGGGCGCGTTTCAGTCGGCCGAACACAGGACGTTGATCAGGCGCGGGCGCGCTTCAGCATCAGCTGCAGCTGGCCCACGGCGGCCCGGCCGATGTGGAACACGGCCCAGCCGGCGGCCAGCAGAACGGGAGTGGCAACCAGCACCAGCCGAGCGTCCATGGGGGGGCAGAAGGAAGGTCCGCCGATCTTAAGGACTGCCCCCAGCCAGCCGCTCGGTGTGCCCGGGAGCTGATTCGATTCGTTTCAGAAGACCGAGTGAGAGGGTGTTCTCTCAGAAGCCCCGGTCGTTGCTGCGGCCGGCGTGGGCCATGGCCAGGCGGCGGTAGCGGCGGGCGTGCTGGCGCTGGGCTTCAACCGCTTCGGCTCCCAGCTCTCGCTTTACCTGGGCGGGAGCCCCCATCACCACCACCCCGGGGGGGACATCGCGGGTCACCACCGAGCCGGCACCAACCAGGGCGCCGGCCCCCACGGTGACGCCATTGAGCACGATCGCGCCAATGCCGATCAGGCAGCCGTCTTCCAAGGTGGCGCCATGGACCACGGCCCGGTGGCCGATGGTCACATCGGCGCCGATCGTGACCGGCTGGCCGGGATCACCATGGAGCACGGCACCGTCTTGCACGTTGCTGCCCTTACCCACCACGATCGGGCACACATCACCCCGGGCCACGGCGGTGGGCCAGAGGCTGGCCCCTTCCGCCAGGCGCACATCGCCGATCAGCACGGCGGAGTCAGCCACCCAGGCATCGGGATGCACCTGGGGGTTGGGCCAGGGAAAGCCGTCGCGGGTAGGGGCAGTGGGGTTGGTGCTCATCGGCTCAGGGCGCGGTGTTTCGGCTCACGATCACCAGGCCCCGGCTGAGGCCAGAGTCTGAATCGGTGGTGCGGATCGCACGCCACAGGGCCTCCAGCGGCACCCACACCGAGGGGTAGCGGTAGCGCGCCACATCCAGGATCAACACCTGGTCGGTGGGGGCGTGATAAGCGGCCACCGGAGAGATGTGGCCGCCCCCCGCCTGGCCGATGCTCGGGCGCAGGTAGTTCACCAGCAGCCGGTCTTTGGGATTGGCCTGGTTGGCGATCACGACCCGGCGGAATGCCGCCAGATCGAGGCCGTTGCCGTGGATCGCCTCGGCCTTGGCGCCCACACTCACCAGCAGGCCCCGCAGCTGCTGCAGGGTCATGCCGCGTCGCGCCACCTGCTCGGGCGTCAATACGGCGCGGGTGGATTCCGCGTTGAACAGGTTGTCTTGGGTCCAGAAGCGATAACGGCCGTAGCCGCTCGCCGCCGGTGCCGGCACCTCCAGCGAGTTGAGCGCCATCACGCTGCTGGCCACGCCGCAATAGGCCAGATTGGCCTGGGTGAGAAACGTTTCTGCCAGGGCTCCGTAGTCGGCCCGTTGCTGGCTGGCGCTGAGTAGCTCGATGCCGGCAGGTTCGGCCAGGGGGGTGAGCGGAATGTCTCTTGGTTCCGTGCCGGCCAGGGCGGCCGAGCTGAAGCACCAGGCCGCAGCCGGGCACAGCAGCGCCGGTGCGATGCGAGGTGCGAAGTGAGCTGCGAAATGGCGGATGGCGCGGAAGGGGGCCACGGCCTGGATTCCAGTGGTGCGAACGCTAGGTGCCGGAACCGCCGCCGCGGTGCTCCGCAATGAACGGCGCCACCTCCTCGCCGTTTTCCTCGAACTGCAGGCCCAGCATTGTGCTGAAGCGGCCGGGTTTCACCCACCGCACCGAAGCGGGCACCTCCAGGCGTTGGCCCCGGTCGTAATCGATCAGTTCGATCGTGAGCTGGGCATCTTCTTGAAAGCGGCCCGGTCCGTTGCGCACGGCACACACCCCAGCGGTACTGAGATCGCGGAGGGTCACCACGATCTTCTCGCCACTGGCCAGCTGCAGATTCGCCGACATGCCAATCGGCAGCAGCTGGCGTTCACTGGCCCGCTGGCTTTGGCCTCCGGGGCCGTCGGCATCGGCCATGGCGGGCCTTGGAATTCAGATGGGCGCATTCAATCGCAGGGATTGTCGCCGCGCCCGCGTTCGACGCGACTGTGGCGGCTCACGCCGTTGAGCACCACCGCCAGTCCCGCCAGGGTGAGCAGAAACACCAGCCAGTGACTCAGCTCGGGATGGTGGGCCAACCGGCGCAGCTCCAGCGGCAGGGTGGCCAGCAAGAGGCCCGCGAACAGCAGTTCGCCCCACAGCCGCCGCCGCCAGGTGGCGATGGCCGCCACCACGATCAACACGCCGTAGAAGCCGCTGAGCAGCGCCAGCATCCGCAGCCGATCCGGCCCTGCAGCTACGGCCCGGTTGGCCAGCGACTCCAACAGGGTGTGGTCGCCGTGGCCCCACTGCTGAGCCAGCTCATCCAGGGCGCCGTAGCGCCTGCTGGCCAGGCTGGCGAGGCCCGAGGTGAGCAGCAGCAGCACCGCCACCAGCAACTTCTTGAGCACCACGATCCTCAGCAGCAGTTCGGAGCGTGGACGTTTGCGGATCAGCGATGGCTCCGGCATGGGCGGGAGAACCTGCACGGCAGCCCACCTTGGCAGGGGCTAACTGCGCCGGCGCAGATGCTCGTAGGCCTGGCAGAAGCCTTCCCCGAGGGCCCCGCGCAACACCGAATCGGCACTGAACGCCTCCAGGGCCTCCGCCAGCGTGGATGGCAGGGCGCGGGCCGCAGCCCCCTGGGGTGGATCGGTGTAAAGGTTGGCGTCGCTGCGGGGGCCAGGGTTGAGCTGGCGCTCGATGCCATCGAGGCCCGCCGCCAGTACGGCTGCTTGCAGCAGGTAGGGGTTGGCGTCGCCATCGGCCAGGCGCAGCTCCAGGCGCTGGTCGTCGGGTAGGCGCACCATGTGGGTGCGGTTGTTGCCGCCGTAACTGATCCACGCCGGCGACCAGGTGGCCCCGGAGGTGGTGGTGCTTCCTCCCAGTCGTTCGTAGCTGTTCGCCGTGGGGTTGGTGATGGCACAGAGGGCTGGGGCGTGCTCCAGCAGACCCCCCAGGAACTGATAGGCGAGGGGCGACAGACCGCAGGCGCCGCTGGGGGCGTGGAAGGCGTTGCGGCCCTGTTGATCCCAGAGCGAGAGATGGAGATGACAGCCGTTGCCAGTGAGTTCGCGGAAGGGCTTGGGCTGGAAGCTGGCACTCAGCCCCTGACGTTCGGCCAGCGAGCGCACCATCACCCGGAAAAAGGCGTGGCGATCCGCCGTGCTGAGCGCCTCGGCGAAGGTCCAGTTGATTTCGAACTGGCCGTTGGCGTCTTCGTGATCGGCCTGGTAGGGGCCCCACCCCAGCTGCTCCATTGCCTCCATCAGCTCGCTGATCAGCGGGTAATGGCGCATCAGGGCCAGCTGGTCGTAGCAGGGCTTGCTCTGGCGATCGGCGCTGTCGGCGATGGCCTCGCCGTTGGCATCGAGCAGGAAGAACTCCGGTTCAACACCGGTGCGGAACTCCAGCCCCAGGGCCTGGGCTCGGGCCAGCTGCCGCTGCAGCAGCGTGCGCGGTGATTGCTCCAGCACCTGCCCGTTTACCTGCAGGGTGCAGGCCACCCAGGCCACCTCAGGCTGCCAGGGCAGCACCGTGAGGCTGGCCGGATCAGGCAGTGCCAGCACATCCGGATCGGCCGGAGTCATGTCGAGCCAGGCGGCAAAGCCGGCAAAGCCCGCCCCATCGGCTTCGAGTTTTGCGGCGGCGGAGGCTGGCACGAGCTTGGCCCGCTGCACGCCGAACAGGTCGCTGAACGAGAACAGGAAATTGCGGATGCCGTGGTCGTTGGCGAAGCGGGCGAGCTGGCTCATCGGCTGGGGTTGGGGGGCAGGTCGTCGCAGAGGTCGTCGAGGGCTTGGCGGATCACCGCTTGCTCGGCCGGGGCGTCGCGGGGGTTACCGGCGCGGTGGCCGAGCACCGAGGCGATCACGCCGTAGCGGGCTTCCGGGATCAGGGCCGCCTCGGCGGCGATGTCGTCGGGGGTGAAGTAGAGGTCGTGGCTTCCCGCCAGCAGGGTGGTGCGGGCGCGGATGCGGCCGAGGGCGCTGGCCAGATCGCCCCCACACCCGGCGGCTTTGGCCACGTCGTTGGCCAGCCAGGTGTCGAGCATCGACAGCAGGTTGTGGGGATCGTGGCGGCTGTAGGCCGGCAGCCAGGCCCCCTCCAGATAGGCCTCCAGGCTTTGAAAACCGAGGGCCTGCAGATCGAGATCGCGGAAGTAGGGCTGGCTGCAGGCCCAGCTCGCGTAGATGGTGGCGAAGGTGCGCAGACCTGTGGTGGGCTCGGCGCGGAAGCGGCGGCCATCCCAGCTGGGATCGGCCGTGAGTGCCCGCCGCAGGCTCAGCAGAAACACCGTGTTGTGGGGGCTGGTGCTGGCCGTGCCGCACAGGCCGAGCACCCGCTGGCTGCGTTCGGGTTCGAGCACCGCCCAGTGCAGGGCCTGCTGGGCCCCCATCGACCAGCCGTAGATCAACGCCGGCGACTCCACGCCGAACACCTCCTCCAGCAAGCGGCGCTGGGCACGCACGTTGTCGGCGTGGCTGAGTAACCAGCCGTCTTCCGCCAGGCCCATGGTGCTGGTGCTGGGGCTGGTGGAGCGGCCGTTGCCGAACTGGCTCACCAGCACCACACACCAGCGCGCCGGGTCGAGGATCGGGCCGATGGCCCAGTCGATGTCTTCCGGCCAGGCGCCGTAGGAGCTCGGATAGAGCACCAGGTTGGAGCGATCAGCGTTGAGCTCGCCGAACACCCGATAGGCGAGCTCAACGTTGGGCAGGGTGTGGCCGCAGTTGAAGCTGAAGCAACCAAGCGAAAACAAGCCATCGCGGCCGGAGCTGGCCATCAAGCGGGCTCCGGAATCGCCAGGGCACTCAGATCACGCAGGAATTCCCGATGCACCGCGACGTAGCCCGGGGCCACATGGGCCAGGCGTGGTGCTAGCTCGCGGTGGGCTGCGGCCAGGGCGTGGAAGGGGAGCGAGGGATAGAGGTGGTGCTCGCTGTGGAACGGCATGTTCCACATCAGCCAACGCAGGGGCGCGGCGGTGAGCGTGGTGCGGGTGTTCTCCAGGCCGTTATCGGTGGTGGCGCAGCCGCCGTGCTCCGCCATCAGCACGAAGCGCAGCAGCGGCTGACCCACCGCCAGCGGGAGCAGCCAGGCCCAGAGCAGAAAGCCGTTGCCGGCGGGAATGGAGGCCAACAGGAGCACGCCGTACACCGCGAACTGGCGGCGGATCGAATCGCGTACCTGAGTTGCGGCCTCCTTGGGGATGTAGGGGCAGCCGCTGAACTCACCGCGCACGCCGCGCCAATGGCCCCGGATCTTGCCCAGCCACCAGCTGAGGCCGCTGAGCTCGAGCAGGTAGGCCGGCAGCGTGCTCGCCGCGGGATCCTCCAGTTCCGGATCGAGGCCGGGCTGGTGGGTGTAACGGTGGTGCCACTGGTGATAGCGGCGGTAGAAATCGGCGTTGTAAAAGCTCAGGACCCCCGCCCACCAGGCCACCGCATCACTGACCTCGCGGCTGGCGAAGGCGGTGCGATGGCCGCACTCGTGCATGGCGCAGAAGCCGAAGGCCAAGCCGGCCCCCAGCAGGACCAGCGCTCCGATCCGCAGGGGCCAGGGCAGAGCGGGCTGGAGCCAGACGGCCGCGCTCACCACGATCAGGGCGCCGTGGCCCAGAACCTGGCGCCAGCCGGCTGCATCGGAGCGCTGGTTGAGCTCAGCCAGGCGGGCGGCCTCGATGAGTGGACCGTCCAGGGATCCACTGACGGTTGCAACGTTGGCAGCCACGGTGCACGACAGACGACGGCGTCACTGTCTGCCAGCGCCCCGCAGAACGACCGTTCAGAGTGAACATTGCTTGCCCCATGTGCGGCACTCAGGCTGAGGCGATGGGCGCCGTGAATGCCTGGGCTCGATTGAGCCTTTCAGGCTCCGTAGATTCAAGGCATCGAGTTGATGCATCGAGTCGCCCTGCCATGGTCAGCAGCGAAGCCCAGCGCCAAACCCTGATCAACTCTCTGCGGCAGCGTTGGATCGATGCGATGCGCACCAACGACGCGGAGGCCAAGCAGGCCCTGTTTAAGGAAGCGGTGTACCTCGGCATTCAGCCGGAGGAATTCACGGTTGAGGCTGAATAGGTGTTCCGGAGTGTGCCGTGACCCTGCTGATCTGCCACAGCCTCTGGGGTTTCCAGGGGGATCTGGCGGCGGCTATCCAACAGGCCCGTCGCCACGGCTTCGATGGACTGGAGGCGAATCTGCAGCATCCGGTTATTGCCGGCCTTGAGCCTGCAGCCATCGAGGAGGCTCTGCATCAGGCCGGCCTGGCGCTGATTATGGAGCTGGTGACCGGCGGTGACTACGTGCCGGCGTTGCAGCTGGGGCCCATGGAGCACCTGGTGGAACTGGAGCAGCTGCTGGAGCAAGCCCAGGCGCTCCATCCCTTGCGAATCAGTGTGATCGCGGGCAGCGACAGCTGGCCCCTGGAGCAACAGCACGTGTTTTTGGAGCGGGCGGTGCAACTGGCGGCCGCCTCGACTGCGCCGGTGTGCTTCGAAACCCACCGCAGCCGAAGCCTGTTCAACCCCTGGATGATCGGCACCTATTTGGAGGCCCATCCCCAGTTGCGCCTCACCGCCGACCTCAGCCATTGGTGCTGCGTGAGTGAGCGGTTGATGGAGCCCGATCTGGCGCCGGTGCAGGCCATGGCCGATCGGGTGGATCACATTCACGCCCGTGTGGGCCACGGCCAGGGTCCATCCGTGGGCCATCCCTTTGCTCCGGAGTGGGCCGAGGCCCTGGCGGCGCACCAGCGCTGCTGGCAGTTGTTCCTGCAGGCCCAACGCCAGCGCGGCCACAGCCCCAGCACAATCACGCCCGAATTCGGCCCCGATGGCTATATCCCCTTGCTGCCCTTCACCGGCATGCCTGTGGCTGATCTGCTGGAGATCAACAGCGCCATGGCCCGCTGGATCCGCGGCGGAGCGCTGGAGCCTGCAGCGGCCTGATCAGCAGCTCAGTTCAGAGCAGCTCAGCTCGGCCGGCGTGAGCTCCATCAGCCGGGCGTAGAGCGCCTGCTGCTGCAGGATCCGCTGCTCCAGCCGGTGCGGCGGGCCGGGTTTGAGGCCACTGCCATAGCCCCGCTGGCACCCCTCCACCAGCTGGCGGTCTTCCTCCAGGAAGGTGCGCGTCTCCGCCAGCCAGGTATCGGCTGTGGGTTCCATGGCTGCATCCCCCAGCAGCCACAGGTCCATGCGGCATTGATCCACAGCCAGGGGCGGGAACTGAATCACAGCCATGCGGCCATCGGGCCAGAGCAGCAGATGGGTCCACGGGGCGAGGCCGAAGGTGAGGAATTCACCGCCGCCTGGCCAGGGGGTAGCCAGCAGCGTGCCGTGGTTGCTGAGGGCGTGGCGGTAGTGGCGCACGGGCCCCTGCTCGCGGTGCAGCGTGGTGGGGTGTGCAATGGCGACGTGGTAATCGTCGAGCGTGTTGTCGTGGGCCACCTTCCAGTTGCACCGGAGTGCCACGCTCTCGCTGCGCAGCAGCACCCGGGGCCGCTGCAGCAGCACTGCGGCTTTGTCGAGCAGCAGGTCAAGCTGATTCTCCAGCGCGAGCGGATCGCTGCCTCCTGCCACCCAGATCAGTCCCGCCAGCTCGTTGCAGGGCAGCTGCTCCAGCGGCCAATCGGAGCGGTTGAACGGTTCCAGAAAATCGGCTTCGCGGGCCGCGGCGCGTAGGTTGCCGCTGAGGTCGTAGGTCCAGCCGTGATAGGGGCACACCAATCGGCGGCAGGGCCGGGTGCCATCGGCTGGATCGGCGAAGGGCACACCGCGGTGGGGGCAGCGGTTGATGAAGGCCCTGGCCACACCTCCCTCGCGGGTGAGCAGCACCGGCAACGCCAACAACGTGGTTGCCATGGCATGGCCATCGGCGAGCGCTGCGCTGCTGGTGAGGGGATGCCAGAGCCGGCTGGCGTAGTTGCGGTGCTCCCGCTCGGCGATTTCTGGGGAGCTGTACAGCCAGGCCGGCAGAAAGGATGTGCGCATCTGTTGGGGCTCGCCCATCAGCGGCTCAGGGCCGGTTCCAAACCGCGCAGGCTTTGGGCCAGCTCTTCCCGCAGTTCCAGAAAACCCGGCGACACCCGCAGATGGGCCATGTTGCTGCGGTCGAGATCCACATCCACGCTGCGCACGATCCGCCCTGGATTGGGGGCCATGATGTGCACCCGGTTGGCCAGCAGCAGGGCCTCCTCCAGATCGTGGGTGATCAGCAGGGCGGTGAGACCGGTCTGCCGCCAGAGCTGATGCAGAAACTCCTGCATCGATTCGCGGATCTGGATGTCGAGGGCGCCAAACGGTTCATCTAGCAGCAGCACCCGCGGTTCGGCTGCCAGGGCCCGGGCGATGGCGATGCGCTGCTGCATGCCACCGGAGAGTTCGCGCGGCAGCTTGCGGGCCGCATCGGCCAGTCCCACCACCTCGAGGAAATACGCCGTGCGCTCACGGATCTCCAGGCGGGGCCGTCGCTGCAGTTCCATGCCGAAAGCAACGTTCTGCGCTGCGGTGAGCCAGGGATAGAGGCTGTACTTCTGGAACACCATGCCCCGATCGGAGCCGGGGCCGCGCACGGGCTGGCCGTCAATGGTGATGGTGCCCGCGCTAGGCCGATCCAGCCCGGCAATCAAGCGCATCACCGTGGATTTTCCCGAGCCCGAACTTCCCACCAGAGCAAGAAACTCCCCGGCGTGAAGATCAAAACTCACCCGATCAAGCACGAGCTTGGCCTTGGCGCCATGGCCGAAGGTCTTGCAGACGCTGGAGACCTGAAGATGCATGGGGGTGTGCTCAGTTGGCCCAGGCGCAGCTGCGGCGCATCAGGAAACGGAAGCCCAGATCGATCAGCAGGCCGATCAAGCCGATCACGATCAGGCCAAGGAAGATCTCATCGGTGCGCAGGAAGCGCTGGGCCAGGCTGATGCGCTTGCCCAATCCCTCTGTAGCGGCCACCAGTTCGGCCACGATCACCAGATTCCAGGCGGAGGCCATGTTGATCCGGTAGGTGTCGAGCACCTGGGGAGCAATGAATGGTGCCACCACCCGGATGAGGATCGGTAAGCCGCGTCCCCCCAGGGTGCGAGCGGTTTCCACCAGTTCGTGGGGCACGAACTTCACTGCATCCATGATCATCAGGGTGTTGAAGAAGAAGGTGCCGATGAAGATCAGCAGCACCTTCGGCAGTTCCTCCAGGCCGAAATAGATGATCAGCAGGGGGATGAAGGCCGGAGCTGGCATGTAGCGGATCAGGCCCATCAGGGGCTCCAGCAGCCGGCACACCACCGGGTTGGTGCCCATGGCAATGCCGATCGGCAGCGCCAGCCCTGCCGACATGGCGAAGCCGATGAACACCCGCTGAATGCTGGCCGCGGCATCCTTCACCAGGAGCCCGCTGCTCCATTGCACCTGCCCGGCCTGCAGCACGGCCTGGGGTGATGGCAGAAAGAGCTTGTCCACCAGGCCGGTGCTGCTGATCAACCACCAGAGCACCAGCACCGTTGATACTCCGATCACCCCCAGGGTCCAGGGATGCCTGAGCCAGCGCTGCAACAGGGAGGTGTGCATCAAGGCCACCTCACTCCTTCACGTTGTTCACGAAGGTGGGGTTCAGCAGGTTGCTGATGTTGGGCTTGGTTTTGGCCAGCCCCACCTCCACCAGGAAGGCACTGATCTGCTCACCCGCGTAGGGCAGCGAGGTCATCGTGGTGCCGGGTTTGAAGTTCTGGCGGTTCTCGGCCAGGGTCTGGATGGTGGTGCCGGCGTCGTAGGCCTTGAACTCTGCTTCGCTCACCCCGGAGCGCTCCACCAGGATCGGCAGGGTGGCCGCCGGATCGGTGTTCATCAGCTTGAGGGTGGCGAACCAGGCATCCACCACCTTCTGGATTGCTTCGGGGTTTTGTTTCACAAAGTCCGTGCGGCACACCAGCAGGTCGCTGATGGCACCGGGGTGATCTTTGGAGGTGGTGATCGCCTTACTGCCCGGACGCTTCAGGGCCTGGGTGGTGAAGGGCGCATACACGCCGGCGGCATCCACCTTGCCCGCGGCAAAAGCGGCAGCGGCGGCGCCGGTTTCCAGCGGCACGAAGGTGATGTCGGAGCTCTTCAGACCCGCATCCTTGAGCACCTTGAGCAGGAGATAGTGATCCACGGTGCCCTCCTCCGCGGCCACCTTCTTGCCCTTCAGATCAGCCACCGTGTTGATGCCTTCAGCGGCGATGATTTGGTCGTTGCCGGTGGAGTAGTCGTTCTGCAACACCACCTGCAAATCGGCACCGCCGGCGAGTGAACTGATCGTGTCGTTCAGGGTCTGGCTGTTGCAGTCGAGCTGGCCAGCGTTGAGGGCGTTGATGCTATCGAGATAACCATCAAACCACTGCATCTTGGCGTTCACGCCGGCTTTGCCGAACAGCCCCTTGGCTTCGGTAACAGCCCACGGAAACCAGCCGGGCCAGGCGCTGTAACCGATGCGCACCATTGGGCCATCGGACGTGGGTTTCTGGCAGGCCGTGAGCAATCCCGTGCCCAGGCTCAGCAGCAGGGCCAGGGCTGTGGTGCGACGCCGCCCGTTCTTGGTGGAGGAAGGCATGGGTGTGAGTGCAGTGGATGAATGGCTGGATGAATGTGAGGCCGGTGGGTGCTCAGAAAAATTCGAGATAGCGGGCCTGTTCCCAATCGGAAACCGCGCAGTGGTACGACTCCCACTCCTCACGTTTGTAGGCCACATAGGACGCGAACATGGCATCACCGAATACGGTTCGAGCCAATGGATCAGCCTCAAATGCATCGATGGCTTCACTCAATGTGCGCGGCAATGTGGTGATGCCCCGTGCCGCCAGCTCCTCGGGTGAGAGCGTGTAGGCATTCACGAGATTGGGATCGCCTGGATCCAGCTGCTCGCGGATGCCTTCCAGTCCTGCCGCCAGAATCATTGCCGCACCGAGATAGGGGTTGCAGGAGATGTCTGCGGCCCGGCATTCCACCCGTCCGCCGGCGGAGGGTATGCGCAGCATGTTGGTGCGGTTGTTGTTGCCGTAGCAGATGAACACCGGCGCCCAGGTGAAGCCGCTCATGCTTCCTTGGGCCACCAGCCGCTTGTAGCTGTTCACCGTGGGGGCGATCACGGCACAGATGGCGGGGGCGTGGCGCAGCACCCCGGCGATGAAGTGGTGCGCCAGTCCACTCACCGCTCCTGGGGCCCGATCAGCGGTGAGGAACAGGTTCTCGCCGCTCTCCAGATCGGCCAGCGACATGTTGTAGTGCGCGCCGCTGCCGGTGCGATCCCCAAACGGTTTGGGCATGAAGGTGGCGATCAGCCCATGGCGATGGGCGATCTCCTTCGCCATCAGTTTGAAGAAGGTGAGCCGATCCGCCATGGTGAGCACCTCGGCGTAGTCGAAGTCGGTTTCGAACTGGCCCGGCCCGTCTTCGTGGTCGAACGAATACACCCCCCAGCCCAGCTGGTTCATGGCGCTCACCAGCTCATCGAGCCAGGGCAGGTTGTCGAGCAGGGTGCGAACGTCGTAGGCGGGTTTGTCGAGCGTGTCGCGGTCGCTGTAGGGAACGGGTTTCCCTTGGCTGTCGCGGCGGAGCACGAAAAACTCGGTTTCGATGCCGAGGTTGAAGCGGTAGCCCATGGCGGCCGCCTCCGCTCGCACCCGGTTGAGGATGTTGCGGCTGCAGGCTTCAAACGGCTGGCCGTTGAGGTGCAGGTTGCTGGCAAACCAGGCCACATCCGGCTTCCACGGGAGCACCGTGAGCGAGGCCGGATCGGGCACAGCGGCCACCTCGTCGTCGCTCACCTCCTGGGGCACTCCATCGAGGGCTGCACCGGTGAACAGTTCTGAGCCCTGCAGCATCTGGCCCAGGTGGGGCAGCGGCACGGCTTTGGCCTTGCTCACGCCATGGAGATCCACGAAGCTGGCCAGCGCATAGCGCACGCCCCGGGCTTCCAGGTCGGCTGCGAGCTCCGGTCCTGGCGCTGCGTGTTGAGGGTTGCTCATGCCATCACCAGGGCAGGTGTATGAGCGGCGTTCTGTTGCTGAACCTGCTGCTGCACTTGCTGCCGCAGCCAGCTGTGCCAGCCCTCGATGCCTTCCCCGCTGGTGGCCGACACACGGATCACCGTGGCGCGGGGATTCACCTGGTGGATGTGGGCTTCAATGCGGTCCACATCCACGGGCAGGTAGGGGAGCAGATCGGTCTTCGTGATCAGCACACAGTCCGCTTCGCGGAACATCACCGGGTACTTGAGGGGTTTGTCGTCGCCCTCGGTGACGCTGAGCAGGGCCACCTTGCGGTGCTCGCCCACCTCGAATTCGGCGGGGCACACCAGGTTGCCTACGTTCTCCACCCAGAGGATGTCGAGCGCGGCGGGGTCGAGGCGCTGCTGGAGCAGGTGGAGACCGCCGCTCACCATCGCGGCATCGAGGTGGCAGGCTCGGCCGGTGGTGATTGGCACCACCGGAACGCCCACCGCTTCGAGTCGCTCGGCATCGAGCTGGGTGGTCATGTCGCCTTCGAGCACCGCCATGGTGAACGCGGGGGCCAGGGCCGCCAGGGAGCGTTCCAGCAGGGAGGTTTTGCCGGCGCCGGGGCTGCTCATCACGTTGAGGCAGAGCAGCTTCCAGGCATCGAAGTGCTCGCGGTTGTGCTCGGCCTGGTGCTGGTTGGCGGCCAGCAGATTGAGGCCGAGGGTGTCTTCCAGGGGCATGTGCATGTGCGTTACACCGCTGCGGTGGTCGTGAGGGTTTGATGGGGGGCGGCCTCAGCGCCGGGGAGGCAGTAATCCACTGAGCGAATCCGCAATTCGCGGCCGCTCACGATCTCTTCCATGGGGTGATCGCAGCAGGGGGAGCGATATCCCGTATCGGGTGAGGGGCTGTAGGTGCTCTTGCACACCACGCAGCGCCCCACCAACGGCACGGTTTCAATGGCGAGCTCGGCGCCGTGCAACCAGCTGCCCTGCACGGCCGCCCGCCAGGTGAACACCAGCTGGTCGGGCTCCACGCAAGTGAAGGTGCCCACCTGCAGATGCACCCGTTCCACCACCGGGGTGGCCGGGGCCTGCTCCTGTTTCCATTCGTGCATGGAGAGCAGCAGGCACTTGGTCATGTCGACTTCGTGCATCGCCTATCTCCACTTCTGATCGACGTTCATGTTGCAAACGTCGCTGATCCAGCTGGGCTTTTGCTTGCGCGGCAGCTGGCCGCTCACCACCAGATGGGCCATCGTGTCGCAGATCACCCTGGTAGCCATCAGTGAGGTCATGTCGCTGATGTCGTAAGGCGGAGACACCTCCACGATCTCCAGGCCACACACCGGCACGTTGCGCACGATCAGCTCCAGCAGCTTGAGGGCTTCCCGGGGCAGCAGACCGCCGGGCTCGGGCCAGCCGGTGCCGGGCACGAAGCCGGCATCGATGCAGTCGATGTCGAAGGAGATGTAGACGCAGTCGGTGCCATCGGTGGCCCGCTCAATCGCGTACTGGGCCGCCGCCTCCAAGCCCATTTCGCAGATGTCCGTCACGGTGAGCACGTTGGTGCCGCGCTCCCGGCACACCTTCACCCCTTCACGGGGCACCTGCCAGCCGCCGATGCCGAGCTGCACCAAGTTAGTGGCGGGGGCGTTGGCCATGTTCGTGGCGTGGAACCACGGACAGGTGTGCATGCGTTCATCCAGGTCGATCTCCTGGGTATCCACATGGCGATCGAAGTGGATGATGCCCACTTTCTTGTCACCCAGATGGCGGCACACACCGCGCACCGTGGGGAAGCCGATCGAGTGGTCGCCGCCGAGGATGATCGGAAAGGCACCACTGCTGAACACGTGGGCGATGCCCTTGGAGATCTGATCGAAGCTCTTCTCGTTGTTGGCGGGGATGGTGAAGATGTCACCAACGTCACAGAGGGTGATTTGCTCACGCAGATCAACCCCCATTTCGTAGTTGTAGGGCGTGTAGAGCGCTGAGATGCGGCGGATGCCCTGGGGGCCAAAGCGGGTGCCGGGCCTGTAGGTGGTGCCGCTGTCGTGGGGCACGCCCACGATCGCCACGTCGTAGTTGCCCACCTGGTTCACATCCTCCAGGTAGGGGGCCTTCATGAAGGTGTTGATGCCGGCGTAGTGCGGCAATTCACCCCGCGAGAAGGTGGAGATGCGGCGATCCACGATGCTTTCGGCCGCCTCCAGGCCGAAGCGGTGGGCCTGCTCCACTTCCTGCTGCCAGCCGGTGAGGGGGAGGGCCCGTTCTTTTTCGAGGGCCTCCATGCCCTCGCTCGGGTGCCGACGCCCGAAGGCGTCCGATGGCGACGTCATCTGGGGAAGCTGCTACGGGGGGAAGGGGATGGGGCGGCCTCCCGGGCTTTTGTCCCTCCGTGTCACCGCGATGCCAATCAGCAAGGCCGATCGACAAGCCGGCGGATTCCTCTTGGACCAGGCATCAATCATCTTTGACGAACAACAAACGCTGTTGGTCAAGGGTGAACAATCGGAACCCTAGGAATCATGTCCGCATGGCCATGGTGAAGCCTGGCGGGCCTGGCTGTGGTGGCAATCGCTACCGATTGACCTGCCGGTGGATTTGGGTTGGAGGGGCTGTGTCCCGGGGGGTGGCAAAACCGTATGCAGTGATCTGCGGGCTCCCGGTAGCGACCGTTACCGGACGAAGGGGTATCGGCTTCGGTCCACCGTTAAAGTCAGCCAGTGGATGACACGGCCCGTGCAATCAGCACCGTGAGCATCACGATGGCCAGCAGTGTTTGCAGTGCCATCACCACCTTCGCCTTACGCGACACCAGGGCTTCGCTGGTGGGGCCATAGGTGGAATTTACATTCATGGAGATGAATAGATAGTCAACAATGTGGGGTGTCTCCGGTGGCTCTCCATCGCGCGACGGCCACACAAAGGCTCCGCCCGGCGTGCTCACATCCATGAAGATGTACATAAACATAAACACCAGCACGCTCTGCATATACACAGCTGCTACGTCCCATAGCCCCGCTAATCCCTCGCCCTGGTGATTGCTGGCGGTCGCCACCATGGCCAGCACGTTGCAGATCACCTGCACGACGGCGAACAGCAGGTAGGCGAGCGCCCAGAGAAATAGGCTGTTCTTGCGTCCGCGATAGAGGGCGAAAGCTAGGCCCAGGGTTACCACCACGAACACAAGGCTGCCGGCCTGCTCGAAATGGCCCACCAGCCTGCGGGCGGCGGCCCCGATGTCTTGGTGCTGCTCCAGGCGGTGCACTAGCAACAGATCCATGACCCACACCGTGCTGGTGGAGGCCACCACCAACAGCCGGCCGCGCCCCTCGGTGAGGCGTTCCCGCAGGCGATCGGCAGGGCTGTCGGCTGGCATCGATTCCCCGTAGATGAGCTGCAGCCTGGAAGTTTGCTCCCCCATTTGCGGCTTGTACAGCGTGCCGCCAAGGGTGTTGGATCTGGGCTAAGCGAACGTCTGCCTGATCGCCCGGTAGAGCGATACCGATCTGTTTGTGTCCAGCACCGATGGCCTCACTGGTTTGCGCCACCACCGCGAGGTACTCGATTGGCTGGATCGCCGCATCGGCGATGGCATTTGCCCTGCCTGGCACGTCGCGCTGTTCTTCTGTGACTTTGACGACTTCAAAGGCCATGCCGCCGGTGACGTGGTGCTGAAAACCGTTGCCGAGCAGCGGGGTTGCAACCGGGTCATGGCTCTCCAACCCGAACAGGATGTAACGGCCTCCGGCAGGCTCGGCCCACCGTTCTCACAATCCGGATAAATCACGCACCGGCCGGCATGGCTCCCTGCCAGACCCTCGGGCGCGACGTTGCGCGCCTGGTTCGCCATCTCAGCGACGA
>CAIOXF010000102.1 GCA_903862155.1 uncultured cyanobacterium
GCGCGCGCATCGGCCTCGGCGATCAGGGCCTCGTTGAGGCACCAGCCACTGAAGGCCCGTTCCCGCTCCGCCTTCTCGTCTTCCTGGCCCATCGAGGCCCACACATCGGTGTAGAGGGCGTGGGCGCCGCGTACTGCCGCCACCGGCTCGTGCACCACCTCCACGCTGCAGCCCTGCCCGTTGGCGATGGCCTGCGACTGCTCCAGCACGCCGGCATCGGGGCTAAAGCCCTCCGGACATCCGATCCGTACGTTCACCCCCAGCAGGGCGCCGCAGAGCATCAACGAGTGCGCCACGTTGTTGCCATCACCCACGTAGCTCAGGGTGAGGCCCTTGAGCTCCCCAAACGCCTCCTGCAGGGTCAGGTAGTCGGCCAGGGCTTGGCAGGGGTGCTCCAGGTCGGTGAGGGCATTCACCACTGGAATCGAGGCCCAGTGGGCGTACTCCTCAAGTTCGCTCTGGGCAAAGGTGCGGATCGCCAGGGCATCCACATAGCGGCTGAGCACCCGGGCGGTGTCGGCCACGGGTTCGCCGCGCCCCACCTGGCTCACCTGGGGGTTCAGGTCGATGGTCTGGCCGCCAAGGCGGGCCATGGCCACCGTGAAGCTCACCCGGGTGCGGGTGGAGGCCTTCGAGAAGATCAGGCCGAGCACCTTGCCTGCCAGGTTGACCGTGCGCTGGCCGCTTTTGAGCTCAGCGGCCAGTTGCAGCAGGGCGACAGTTTGCTCGGGGCTCAGGTCCGCCGAGGAGAGCAGGTCGGTGCCCTTCAGGGCAGCCAGAACGGCGGGATCGGCGAGCGCGGCCATCGGGGCCTTCTCAAAGAACCCTTATCGGGGATCGCCGTGCCCGCCGTCAAGGCCGGCTTTACGCCAGGGCCCGGGCCTCCTCGGGCATCACGCTCTGGGCCAGCAGGCCCTTGAGGTCGTCGCCCTCAATCACCTCCTTCTCCAGGATCTGCTGGCTGATGCTCTCCAGCAGGTCGCGGTTGTGGTGGAGGATCGCCAGGGCCCGGTCGTGGGCGCGGTCCACCAGGCTCCGCACTTCCTTGTCGATGGCCTGGGCGGTGGCGTCGCTGACGACCCGGCGCGGGTTGTTGCCGCCGCCGAGGAAGCGGCTGCCGCCCTGCTTGTCGTAGGCGAGGGGGCCGAGGGTTGAGCTCATGCCGTAGGTGCCCACCATCTGCTCGGCGATGTCGGTGGCGCGCTGGAGGTCGTTGGCGGCGCCGGTGGTGACCTCACCGAACACGATCTCCTCGGCGCTGCGGCCCCCCAGCAGGGTGGCGATCTGGCCTTCGAGATCCTCCTTGGAGTTGAGGAAGCGCTCCTCGGTGGGCAGCTGCAGGGTGTAGCCCAGGGCGCTCATGCCGCGGGGCACGATCGAGATCTTGGCCACCTTGCTGCCGCCGGGCATCAGGTGCCCCACGATCGCGTGGCCCACTTCGTGATAGGCCACCACCTTCTTCTCATCGGGCTGCAGCACCCGGCTCTTCTTCTCCAGGCCGGCCACCACGCGCTCGATGGCCTCGTTGAGATCGCCCTGCTCCACGGCTGTGCGCTTGGCGCGGGCAGCCAGCAGCGCGCCCTCATTGACCAGGTTGGCCAGATCGGCGCCGGCGAAGCCGCTGGTGGCCTGGGCGATGCGATCTAGATCCACACCAGGCGCCAGCTTCACCTTGCGGGCGTAGATGTCGAGGATCGTCTTGCGGCCCGACAGGTCGGGGCGATCCACCAGCACCTGGCGGTCGAAGCGGCCCGGACGCAGCAGCGCGGCATCCAGGGTTTCGGGCTGGTTGGTGGCCGCCAGCACGATCACCGGCTTGTCCTTGGCGGCGAAGCCGTCCATCTCGGTCAGCAACTGGTTGAGCGTTTGCTCGCGCTCGTCGTTGCCGCCGACCACGCCCATCGAGCCGGCACGGCTCTTGCCGATGGCATCGAGTTCATCGATGAAGATGATGCAGGGCGCCTTCTTCTTGGCCTCTTCGAACAGGTCGCGCACGCGGGCGGCGCCGGCACCCACGAATAGCTCCACGAATTCGGAGCCGGAAATGATGAAGAAGGGAACGCCAGCTTCACCCGCTACGGCTTTCGACAGCAGTGTTTTGCCGGTGCCGGGAGGGCCCACCAGCAGCACACCTTTGGGAATGCGGGCGCCAATGGCGGCGTAGCGCTCGGGGGTTTTGAGGAAATCAACGATCTCGGTGAGTTCCTGCTTGGCCTCATCCACGCCCGCCACATCGGCAAAGGTGACCCGGGATTCCTCATCCGGCACGTACACCTTGGCTTTGCTCTTGGTGAAGCTCAGCGCGCCCTGGGCACCGCCCATGGAGCGGCGGGCGAAGAACTGCAGCACCAGGATGAAGATCAGTGGCGGCACGATCCAGCTCAGCGCCGTGGTGATGAAGCTGGGCTTGCGCGGCGGTGCGGCAGCGAACTCCACGCCATGGTCTTCCAGCCGCTGGGGCAGGTCCATGTCGAAGATCGGCGTGGTGGCCAGCACCGTGGGAGCACCTTCCGCAGGGGGCTGCTTGAGCTCGTAGCGGATCTGATCGGAGGTGATGTAGGCCCGGCGCACGTTGTCGTCGTTCACCTGGTCGATGAACAGCGAGTAGGGCACCCGCGGCACCTGCATCGCCGGGTTGGGGATGAAGTTGCTGAACAGCAGCAGCACCCCCACGCCGATCAGGATCAGATTGATCAGGCCGAAGCGCCGGTTGGGGCGGTTCTCGTCCTGGCGGATGGGCATGGCGCTCTGGCCTGGAAGTGGGCCCAAGCTAAAGGCGTGCTCGGGTGCTGCGGCCCGGGGGAGAACCGAACGCGTCAGCCTCCCTGCGTATGTGTGGCCGCTACTCGCTCACCGCCAGCCTGGATCGGCTGTTGCCGCGCCTGAAGGGCCCCCTGCCGGAGGGGCTCATCCAGCACTACGCCCCGCGCAGCCAGATCCGGCCTGGGGAGCCGCTGCTGATCGAGCGTCAGGAGCATGGCCAGCCAGCGGTGGCCCTAGCGCTCTGGGGGCTGCTGCCCAGCTGGGTGAAAGACCCCGCCAACGGCCACCGGCCCATCCATGCCCGCAGCGAAACCGTGGGCGAAAAGCCCAGTTTCCGAGGCCCCTGGCGCCATCACCGCTGCCTCATTCCTGCGGATGCCTTTTTCGAGAAGGGCCGCATGATCCGCCGCACCGATGGCGCGCTGTTTTGGCTTGCCGGTCTATGGGAGCGCTGGATCGGCCCCGATGGCAGCGAACTCGACACCTGCTGCGTACTCACCACCCGCCCCAATGCCCTGATTGCGCCTCTGCACGACCGGATGCCGGTGCTGATCCCCGATGGGCTTGAGGAACCCTGGCTGGCACCCACCGATGGCCCTGGCCTGCGGGCCCTGGAACCCCTGCTGGAGCCCTGGGATCCTGAGGGCTGGGAGGTGGTGCCGCCGCTGCGCTCAGAGCCCGAGCAGTGGCAGTTGCCCCTGTTCCCGCCTACGGGATGAAGCCCAGGATCTGGCCCACGATCTCAAGCACCTGATTGAGCTGGTCGCCCGTGAGCTTGCCGAGAGGGTGAGGACGGGCGCCGCGGGCATTCCAATCGAATGACTTGATCTGGTGGCACAACACAAAGCTGTGGAACCCTGGCCGATCAGGAATCGGGCCGAGCTCGACCGCCAGCGATGAACCTCGGTTGTAAGCCGCTGAGGTCATGGCACAGCCCACCACCAGCCCAACTGTCTGGGCGAATGGAGCGGTGGAGAGCACCACGAAGGGGTGATGGTCTCGCATCTCGCGGCCTGCCTGGGGGTTGTGGTTGATCCAGATCACATCGCCCCGATCCGGAACCCAGGCCACCGCTTCTCGCCGGGTGCTCATTCCTGTGGATTCAGCTCAAGGATTTCTGCGCCAACCGCTGACCAGGCCATGGTTTCCACGGGTTCGCCTGGCATGGGGGTGTAGGCGCCGAGTCGCTCGGCCAGGGACGGCCGCTGGGCGACCGGGCGAATCAGCACGCCCTCGTCGACAACGGTGAGTTCCACGGTTTGTTTGTCTTCCAGGTGCGCTTGGCGGGCAATGGCGGCTGGCAACCGCACGCCAAGGGAGTTTCCCCATCGCCCCAGGACTTGGCGCGGTGTATTGGTGGCCATGGCGCGATGGATTGTTTATCCAAAGTTTAGACGCCGTGCGCTGTGGCTTCCGGGCTATCCCCCAGGCCGTTAGACCGGGATGGTGCTGGATTCGATCGATGAGCCTTGAGCAGTTGGACGCGTTCCTTGCGAGCGCCAAGGGCGATCCGGAGCTCAACGCGCGGCTGCACAATCCGGCCGAACCCCTGGAGCTGGCTGATTTCCTGGCCCTGGCCCGCGGCGCGGGATATGAGCTCAGCGAGGCCGATGTGATCGCCGCGCAGGTGCGGGCGGAGCAGGGCCTCAGCGATGAGGAGCTGCAGGCGCGCGCCGGGGCCGAGGCGCGGCGGCTGCGTCATTTCATCCTGGCCTGATCGGCCCTGCCCATGGCTGAACGCGTTTGCGACTACCCCCGGCCTCCGGCGCTGGTGCCCAGCTCCGAGCACATCCGCGTGGAGGCACTGGGCCGCCAGCTCTGCGACACCAGCCGCAGCCTGCGGGTCTTGGAAACCTTCCATCCACCCACCTACTACCTGCCCCCCGAGGCGATGGCGCTGGAGTTGCTGCTGCCGGCTGAGGGCCGCAGCTTCTGCGAATGGAAGGGGATCGCCCGCTACTTCGACGTGGTGGTGGATGCGGGCTTGGCGAGCGAGCGGCGTCTGCGCCGAGCGGTGTGGAGCTATCCCGAACCCACCGCTGTCTTTGCCGAGCTGGCGGGCTGGTTTGCGGTGTACCCCGGCCTGATGGATGGCTGCTGGATCGATGGCGAGCAGGTGGTGCCCCAGCCCGGCGGTTTTTACGGCGGCTGGATCAGCTCGAAGGTGATCGGCCCGTTTAAGGGCGATCCGCTCCATCCCGAGCTGATCTGAGCGCTCGGGACTGGTTCAGCTGGGCGGCTGGAGGCACCAGAGCCAGTCGTGGCCAAGGGGCTGGGGAGCGCCGCTGCTCCAGAGCGGCACCTGATCCATGGCGGTGAAGCCCAGCTCCCCCAGGGGGGTCCGGGCCGCTGTGCCGCCCATCAGCTTGGGCGCCACCACCGCCGCCACCTCCTGCACGCAGCCTTCCCGGATGGCGGCCGCCGCCAGCTCTGGTCCGCATTCCCA
>CAIOXF010000103.1 GCA_903862155.1 uncultured cyanobacterium
ATGGCCCGCAAGCCCGACCTGCTCTGCCATCTGATCGCCACCCACAACTGGCAGCAGGTGCTGGTGTTCGCCCGCACCAAGCACGGTGCCAACCGCATGGCGGAGAAGCTCACCCAGGCCGGGATGGTGGCCGCGGCGATCCATGGCAACAAGAGCCAGGGGGCACGCACCCGGTCCCTGGCGGACTTCAAGAGCGGCGAGGTGCGGGTGCTGGTGGCCACTGATATCGCCGCCCGCGGCATCGACATCCACCAGTTGCCCCATGTGATCAACCTCGATCTGCCAAACCAGGCCGAGGACTACGTGCACCGCATCGGCCGCACGGGCCGGGCCGGCCACCCCGGCCAGGCGATTTCGCTGGTGGCTGCCGAGGAGTTTGAGCTGCTGGCCGCCATCGAGAAGCTGATCGGCAGCCGCCTGCCCCGCTGTGAGGTGCCGGGCTTCGAGCCCACCGTGCTTTCGGCTCCGCCCCTGGATCTCAGCGGAGGCCGGGGCCGCGGCGGATCCCGAGGTGGCGGTGGTCGCGCTGGTGCCGGTGGCGGCCGTTCTGCTGGTGGGCGTGCTGCTGGGGGCAGGGGCCGCGGCTCCACCACCAGTGAGGCCCGCAGGCCAGCCGGAGCCCGCCGCTGAAGTCCAGGACTGACCCACTTGTGTTGATTGCTACAAGGTTTGCCGCGCCGGTGCGCTGCGATAGCTCTTGTCTTGAATTCTGTCTCCTAAGCCCCTATGCCCTACGAGCCCGGATCCCCCGAGTGCCGTGTGCTGATCGACTGCAAGAACCAGATCGAGTCGATGCTGCTCAACCTGGAGCGCATCGACAACAGCGATCACATCCGCGACCAGCTCAGATCGGTTCATAACCAACTTGAGGGGCTCCACGCCCTTCATCGCCGTCAGCCGGAGCAGGGCTGATGCTGGGATCGAGCATCTGGCAGGTTGCATAGGCCCCTGCCAGGGTGGCGATGTTGCGACGCTCGTCGTGGTGATCGCGGTGGCTCACCACGTAACTGCCCCGGGGGTCCCGCAGGATGCGGCAGCCCGTGAGCGTTTCCGTCACAACCGTGAGCTGCTCAGCCATGGCACTGGCAAGGGCGGATTAATCCCTCTTTAGCCCTGGCGTTGGCCCCATGTCTTGTGTTGGAGTGCACACAACATGCAACGTCACCCGGACCGTTGCGAAGGTTTGCGCAGCTCAGCTCAGCTCAGCCCAGCCGATCCCCCACCACGCAGCCGAGCTGCTGGATCAGTTGGCCCCCTGCAGCTGGTTTCTTGCCTTCCAACTGGGCCTCCCGCAGCAGCACCGGGCATCCGCCCGTGGCAATCACCAAGCCGGCATTGGCTTCGATCGCCAGCACCTCGCCGGGTGATCCCGGGGCTGCCGCGCCGGGCTCCGTGCCCCAACGCTTGGACAGCCGCGCTCCATCACGACTCAGTTGGCCTGCCAGGCGCTTCACCAGCGGTTCCGTTGCCAACACTTTCAGCCGTTGGTTTCGCCACTGTGTGTGGGTCCCCGGATAGAGGCCCGTCACCCGGCGGTGGATGGCAAGGGCTGACTGGCTCCAGTCGATGGCGAAGTCGTCTTTGGCGATCATCCGCGCATAGGTGAGCCCCTCCTCCCCCTGAGGTTGCACCTGCAGCCGCGCCAGCCGCTCCGCTTCCGCACCAGGCCCGGCGGCCTCGATGGTTGGCATCGCTTCCACCAGCAGTTCGGCCGTGAGCGCGGACAGCCGAGCTCCCAGCTGATAAGCGTTCTCCAGCAGTCCAATGGCCAGCGCGCGCTCCAGCAGGACCGGGCCGGTGTCGAGCCCTTCCTCCATCGCCATGATCCCCACGCCGGTCTCGGCATCGCCCTCGATCAGGCTCCACTGGATTGGTGCCGCACCGCGCCAGCGCGGCAGCAGCGACCCATGGCCGTTCCAGCAGCCCAGCGGCGGCTGGGCCAGCACCTCTGGCGGAAGGATCTGGCCGAACGCCACCACCACGTACACGTCGGCCCCCAGCGCGCCTAGCTGCTGCTGCACATCGGGTTCACGCCGGATCCGCTCTGGCGTGAACACCGGCAACCCCAGCTCTAGGGCCCGGGCCTTCACCGGACTGGGCACCAACGCCTTGCCCCGGCCGCGGCGCCGATCCGGCTGGCTCACCACCCCCACCAGCTCGTGGCCCGCCGCCACCAGCGCATCAAGGCTTGGCACCGCATAGGCCGGGGTGCCC
>CAIOXF010000104.1 GCA_903862155.1 uncultured cyanobacterium
CATGCCTGCTCGGATCTCTGGGCCAGCGGCGCGCGTGTGACCAGCCTGCAGGCGGTGGTGACGTTGCCCCAGGCGGCATCGGCGCTGCAGGCCGATCTGCTGCATCAAACCCTGGCCGGGGTGCGATCTGTGCTGGATCCCCTTGGAGCCCAGTTGGTAGGCGGCCACACCCTGGAGGCCCGCGATGCGATGTCACCCGGCCCGGGGATGCCCATGCCAGGGCTTGGCCTCACACTCACAGTGAATGGATCAGCCACGGCCCAACGGCACTGGTCAAAGGGGCCGCTGCACCCGGGGCTGGCCTTGATCCTGAGCCGCCCGATCGGCACCGGTGTGCTGTTCGCCGCGGCCATGGCCGGTGCCGCGAAACCCCGCTGGCTGGATCAGGCACTGGCAGTGATGCAGCAAAGCCAGGCGCCGCTGGTGGAACTCCTGGCCGCCTATGGCTGCGTGGCCTGCACCGACATCACGGGCTTTGGGCTGCTGGGCCACCTGGGGGAAATGGGCGGGAGCGTGGAACTCATGGCCGATGCAATCCCTGCTCTCCCTGGGGCCCTGGAGCTGCTGGAGGCCGGCCACGCCAGCTCCCTCGCCCCCTCCAATGCGCGCGCTCTGGCCCTGCTGGATGGCCCGGTGCAGCTGGTGGGCCAGCAGGCCCAGGGCGCTGCCCTCCAAGGCCTGCTGATCGATCCGCAGACCTGCGGGCCGCTGCTGGCCGCCGTGCCGGAAGCCCATGCCGCCACCGCCCTGGAGGCACTGCATGGGGCTGGATTTCACAGCGCTGCGGTGATCGGCCGCACCAGCTGAACCCGAAGGTGTTGCAGTCGGGCCTTCAATTGCCCCGATGCTGCGCTTGTTCGTGCCAGTCAGCGTCGAGCAGCAGCGCTCGCGCCCGCTTCAAGCACGCCCCCAACTCCGGCCCCGGCCGAACGCCGGAAGCCATGAGCTCTGCAGCCGTGATGGGTGCCTTCACATGGCGCCACTGGAGCAGCCAACGCAAAAGTGGTCGGCGGTGGGCTGCGTCGGCTGCCACCGCCAGAGCCACCGCCTCGGGCGAAAGCCCGGGGGCCTCCAGCAGCTCGCACCATTGAGCCGGTGAGCGCGGGCGGGCTTCGGCATCCAGGAGTCCAGCCTGCTGGAAACGCTGTTCCAGCTCCAGAAACTGGGCTACCAGCCGGTGCTGCCGGTGCGGCAGCTGCAGCCGCTCCGCCACGGCCAGGGGATCGGATGCAGCCGCCAGAAGCGCAGCCGGCGGAGGCACCTGCAGCCGCTGGGCCCAGTGCAGCCGGCGCCGCCAGGCGTCATCAGCCTGCAGCTGCGCATCCAGCAACGCCAGGCCACCCCAGCTCTGCAGAGCGCGAAGGGCTTCGGGCCAGGGCTCGCGCTCCAGCAACAGCTCCAGCTCCATCCGCAGGCGCGTGCCCAAGGCAGGGGGAGCCTCACCCGTGGGATCACCCGGTCGCCAGGGCCAGGGCCAACGGCCGATCACCTCACGGGCCTGGGCCACGCTCTCGGGCACCAGTTCAAAGCCCAGCCGCGCGGCGTAGCGAGCGCCGCGCAGCAGTCGGGTGGGGTCGTCACGCAGGCTGCCGCAATGGAGCAGCCGGAGCTGTCTGGCCGCCAGATCCGCCTGGCCGCCATGGGGGTCAAGCAGGTGCACGCCACTGCCGTCGCCATCCAGCAACAGGGCGATGGCATTCACCGTGAAATCGCGCCGGGCCAGGTCGTCGTCGAGCCGGCCAAGCCGCACCACCGGGTTTTCAGCCGGCTCCGGATAGCGCTCCTGGCGGGCCGAAGCGATGTCCAGCAGCCAGGTGCCAGCGCCAGGCAGGCGCAGTTCCACTTCCACGGTGCCAAAGCGTCCGTGTTCACAGAGGCTCGGCACCTGGTCAGCCCCCAGTTGATCCCGGAGGGCCTGGGCCAGAGCGGG
>CAIOXF010000105.1 GCA_903862155.1 uncultured cyanobacterium
CTCACCTTTGGTTTAGCCCACCTGAGCCTCGGGGAACTGGCGCCGCTGGTGGTTCTGGGCCTGGCTCTGGGGTGGCTGCGGCTGCGCAGCGGACGGCTCGCTCCCTGCGTGCTGATGCATGGGCTATGGAACGGCCTCACCTTCCTGAATCTGGTGCTGCTGGCCTGAGACACGAGGGACGGGTTGGCTGCTGCCCATCTGCCCTTGCTGCGGCCAGAAGGGAATGGTTCAATCGCGCAGTTCCAGCTCCCTCCTTGGTCGCCTCCCCCTCACCACGGCACTACGCCGACGCGGCCGAGCCCCTCACCCGCCGTGCACGCACGGCGCGCCGCAATCGCAACGCCACCACCGGTGGGCGGCAGTCACTGGAGCTAATTCAGGGATCCTTATCCCCCCGCCGCATTGAACGCCAGGCCCCCTGGCTGGCGGGTCTCCACCGCGCCGCCGACGGCACTTTGGCCGGCCTAGGCCTCTGCATGCTGGCCCTCAGTGCTCTCACCCTGCACTGGCAGAACCAGTGGGGCCATAGCTATCAGGCACTGGAAGGCGCCCAGGTGCTGGGCCACCGCATGCAGGAATCGGCCGCTGTGCTTGAGCAGCACCACCTGGGTGCCGTGCGCAAGCCGGGCTGGCTGGTGCCAACCAGCAGTGAGAAGCTGGTGTATCTCCCGGCGCCCAAAGCGGCCGACTCTCTCAACCCCGGTGCATTGATGGCGGGCGTGCAGCTCCGTCAGATCCCTACCGGCTACTGATCGCGCCGCCCTGATGACCCCGATCGCCAGCCCAGCCCGCACCCGTCGCGCCGGGGCCCGGGTGGTGGCGATCCAACCCGTGCCGGCCAGACGCCTGCTGGCGGTGTATCTGCTGCTTGCTGCGGGACTCACTGGCCTGGCGGGGCGCCTGGCATGGGTTCAGGTGGTGGATGGTCCCAGGCTGCAGTCGAAGGCGAGGGCCGTGCAGACCCACGCCATCACCCCGATCGGCAAGCGGCGAACGATTGTGGACCGCACCGGCCGGCTGGTGGCCCTCGATGAGCAGCGCTTCACACTCTGGGCCCACCCGCGTTACTTCAACTTCCCCGGCGACGATCCCCAAAAACGCCGAACCGCTGCCGAAACCGCCGACAAGCTGGCCCAGGTGCTGGCCCAGCCCAAGGAGGCCCTACTGGCCACCATGGGCGATCGCCGCAGCGGCGTGAAGCTGCGCACCGATCTCGACCCTGAAACGGCCGAGCGGGTGCGCAACCTTGGCATCAGCGGCCTGGATCTGGAGGCCTACCCCCACCGCATCTATCCCCAGGGCAGCCTGTTCGCCAACGTGGTGGGCTTCCTCAACCTGGAGCGCGTGCCCCAGGCAGGCCTGGAGCAGAGTCGCGACCAAGACCTGCGCCGCCAGGAAACCACCCTGAGCATGCGCCGCGGGGCCGACGGCACCCCTTTGCCGGAGGGCCTTGCCTCCGGCTCCCTCTATGGCGATGACCTGCGCCTGCAGCTCACCCTCGACGGGCGCCTACAGCAGGTGGCCCAGCAGGCCCTGGCCAAGCAGGTGAAGCAGTGGAAGGCCAAGCGCGGCGCCGCCCTGGTGATAGACGTGCGCAACGGCGAGATGCTCGCGCTGGCCTCCACCCCCACCTACGACCCCAACCGGTTCTGGAAGTTCAAGCCCGGGCTATTCCGGGAGTGGAGCGTGCAGGACCTCTACGAGCCCGGCTCCACCTTCAAGCCGATCAACCTGGCGGTGGCCCTGCAGGAAAAGGCGATCGACCCCGCCGGCAAGGTGAACGACAGCGGCCAACTCACCATCGGCGGTTGGCCGATCTTCAACCACGACCGAAAGGGGAACGGAGTGATCGATTTCCCCACCGTGCTGCAGGTGTCGAGCAACGTGGGAATGGTGCAGGCCATGCACCGGGTGAAGCCGGGGCGCTTCTGGCACTGGCTTGATGTCATGGGGATCGGCGCTGCCCCCGACACCGACCTGCCCGGAGCCGTGGCCGGTGAACTGAAGCGCCGCACCGAGTTCATCAGCCAACCGATCGAGCCGGCGGTGGCCTCATTCGGCCAGGGCTTCTCGCTCACCCCGCTGAAGCTGTTGCAGCTCCACGCCATGCTCGCCAACGGCGGCCGGATGGTGAGCCCCCACATCACCCGCGGCCTGCGCTCCGGCGAAGCGCTGGCGAGCGCCCCTGCCGGCGGCGGCATCCAGCTGCTCGACCCGGGCGTCACCCAAACGGTGATGCGCTGGATGGAATCGGTGGTGGAACAGGGCAGCGGCAAAGGAGCCCGCATTCCCGGATACCGCATCGGCGGCAAGACCGGCACTGCCCAGAAGGCCGAGCGCGGGGTGTACATCCCGGGGGCACGCATCACCAGCTTTGTCGCCCACGTGCCGATTGAGGATCCGCGTTATGTGGTGCTGGTAGTAGTGGATGAGCCCCAGGGAGGCAACGCCTACGGCTCCACCGTGGCCGTGCCGGTGGCCCGCCAGATCCTCGAGGCCCTGCTAGTTCTTGAAAAGATCCCTCCCTCGAGCAAGCCCACGGCCGGGGCTCCACCAAAGCCCAACGCTCCATCAGCAACCCGACACCGGCAGCAGCGGTCCCAAACCGTGAGCCAGGGCTAGCTTGAGCCCATCTCGGCGTACCCCGCCCGATGGCCAATCTGCTTGATCAACTCGCCGCCATGACGGTGGTGGTCGCCGACACCGGTGATATTGATGCCATCCGGCAGTTCACCCCGCGCGACGCCACCACCAACCCGTCCTTGATCCTGGCGGCCACCCAGATCCCCACCTACCAGGAGCTGATCGATCGGTCCCTGCGCGAGTCGCGGGAGGCCATGGGCCGTGCGGCCGGCGCCGACGCGGTCGTGAGCGAGGCACTGGATGAGATCTGCGTGACGTTCGGCAAGGAGATCCTCAAGATCGTGCCGGGACGGGTGTCCACCGAGGTGGATGCGCGCCTCAGCTACGACACCGCCGCCACGATCACCAAGGCCCGCAAGCTGATTGGCCTCTACGAAGCCGCCGGCATCGGCCGCGAGCGGGTGCTGATCAAGATCGCCTCCACCTGGGAAGGCATCAAGGCCGCCGAGGTGCTGGAAAAGGAGGGCATCCACTGCAACCTCACCCTGCTGTTCGGTTTCAGCCAGGCGGTCGCCGCGGCCGAGGCCGGTGTCACGCTGATCTCCCCCTTTGTGGGGCGCATTCTTGATTGGTACAAGAAGAGCACCGGCCGCGCCACTTATCCCGGACCGGAGGATCCCGGCGTGGTGTCGGTGACCGCGATCTTCAACTACTTCAAGACCTACGGCTACAAGACCGAGGTAATGGGGGCCAGCTTCCGCAACATCGACGAGATCATTGAGCTGGCCGGCTGCGATCTGCTCACTATCTCGCCGGCCCTGCTGGATCAGCTGCGCAGTAGCGAAGGGGTCCTGGAGCGCAAGCTGAAGCCCTTCGATCCGGGCGCCACCCAGGAGCAGATCACGGTGGACGAGCCCACCTTCCGCACCATGCTCACGGCCGATCCGATGGCCAACGAGAAGCTCGATGAGGGCATCCGTGGCTTCACCAAGGCGATCGAAACCCTGGAGGCCCAGCTAGCCCATCGCCTCGCGGAACTGGAGGGCGGTGCCGCCTTCGGCCATGCGGTGCACGAAATCTTTCTGCTCAACGACCTCGACGGCGACGGCTGCATCACCCGCGAGGAGTGGCTGGGCAGCGATGCGGTGTTCGATGCCCTCGACACCGACCAGGACGGACGCCTGGCTCCCGCAGACGTGCGCAGCGGGCTGGGACCGCTCTTAATCCGTCCTTGATCTTGGGGCGCCGGCCCTGCGCCACACTCGCTTCTTGGGACACCCTGCGTTGCCTCTCTCTGTGAACGCCCTCGACACCATGCGCGCCCTGGCTAGCAAGGGCGAAGTGATCGACGTGCCCGCCGGCGAATTGATCTTCCGCTCCGGCGAAACCGGTGACTGCATGTACGGCGTGCTGGAGGGCACGGTGCAGCTGAGCTGGAACGGCGACCAGGGCCACGAAGGCATCCAGGCCGGGGATGTATTCGGCGCCGGGGCCTTGGTGACGCCGGAGCACCGGCGCTACGGCGATGCCCGGGCCCTCAGCGATTGCAAGCTGTTGGTGATGAACCGCGAGAAGTTCCTGTTCGCTGTTCAGGAAGCGCCGATGTTCGCCATTGAGCTGCTGGGCTCGATCGACCAGCGCCTACGCGCCCTCAAGGACTGCACCAAGATCTAGGAGCTTGGGGCGCAGCTCAGCCCCTCTGAAACAGCAGTCGCTTGATGACCCTCTGGGCGATGTCGCCGTAGCCCATCTCCCCCGAGAGAATCTGGGCAATGCGCTGCGGCGCCGTTGGGCGCTTCACCCCCAGCTGATAGCCCACCGTCGGCACCCGGTAGAACACCTGGGCAATGCGCTTGCCCCAGGCCATCGACTCGCCCCATTCCCCCCGCATCCGGGCCGTGTAACCGGCCAGGGCCTCGGAGTTGCCGGCCAGCCAGCCCTCCACGGCTTCCGCCGCCCGGCAGCCGCTGAGCAGGGAGGGGCGCAGGCCCTCCGCCAGAAACGGATCGCACAGGGAGGCGGCATCGCCCACTACCACGGCCCCATCGTTGCGGTGGAGCGGATGGTGACCATCCCAGATGCGCAGGCGCCCAGCCCGGCGCTCACCTGCGTCGGCGCTCAGGCCAAGGCTTGGCAGCAACTGACGGAGCACGACATCGGCATCAGCCGGATCGCGACCAATGAACGTGCCCACCCCAATGCTGAATCCCCCTTCGCGGGGGAAGGCCCAGCAGAAGCCATGGCGCACCAGACCAAACTCAAAGCGGGCCGTGGAGGGTTCCGCCGGCTCACAGGCCACCTCCACCGACACGGTGTCGGCGAAGCGGGGCCGGGCAGGCCCCAGGCCCAGGGGCTGGGCCAAACAGGAGCCTGAGCCGTCGGCGATCACCACCGCGCGGGCCCGGCTGCCGTCCGGCAGCCGCCACAACCCATCGGCGCCGCGCTCCAACCCGTTCACCGCCACCCCCTGGCGAAACTCGGCCCCGGCCGCCACGGCCTGCTCCGCCAGGAAAGCATCGAGACGGGAGCGCCGCACGATCCAGAAGGGAGCGTCGCCCGGCAGCTCGGCGATCACCGGATCCTCCAGGCACCAGGTGAAACGCACCCGCTCGATCACCTGATCCACGGCCGGCCGCAGATCGAAGGGAAAGAGGCCCTGCACGGAAGCCGCCATCCCACCACCGCAGGGCTTGCTGCGGGGAAAGTGGGCCTGATCCAGCAGCAACACGCGCCGGCCACCATGGGCCAGATGAAAGGCCGCGGAGGCACCGGCAGCGCCGGCACCCACCACGGCCACATCCCAGGGAGTACTCACCGGAGGCGGCTCACACCTTGAGGATGTCGGCTTCCTTCTCGGCCAGGTGCTTCTCGATCTCGGCGATGAAGCGATCGGTGAGCTTCTGCACCTTGTCTTGTTCGTCGCGGCTCTGGTCTTCGGAGAGCTCGCCGTCTTTCTCCTGCTTCTTGATCCGGTCGATGCCGTCGCGGCGGATGTTGCGCAGCGCCACCTTGCCCTCTTCGGCGTACTTGGCGGCCACCTTGCAAAGCTCCTTGCGGCGGTCTTCGGTGAGGGGCGGAATGTTGATCCGGATCACCTTGCCGTCGTTGTTGCAGGTAAGCCCCAGATCACTCATGGCGATCGCCTTCTCGATCAGGCCCAGGGAGCCGCCGTCGAAGGGTTGGATCTGGATTGTGGTGGAGTCGGGCGTGGAGATCGTCGCCAGCGACTTCAGCGGGGTTTCAGCGCCGTAATACTCAACCGAAATCTTGTCGAGCAGGGAGGGGTTCGCGCGGCCGGTGCGGATGGTGTTGAAGGTGCGCTGGGTGGCCTCCACCGACTTGCGCATGCTGGCTTCCAGTTCCATGGCGGTAACGACGGGGTCGGAGAGGGAAACGAAATCAGGGATGGATGCGGGTGCCAATCGGCTCACCCGACACGGCGCGGCCGATGTTGCCGGCGCCGAACAGATCAAACACCACGATGGGGATGGCGTTGTCCTTGCAGAGGGCGATGGCGGCGCCGTCCATCACCTCGAGCTCGCTGCTGAGCACCTCCAGGAAGGACAGGCTCTCGTAGCGGCGGGCATCGCTGTGCTTGTTGGGGTCCTTGTCGTAAACCCCGTC
>CAIOXF010000106.1 GCA_903862155.1 uncultured cyanobacterium
GGGCCTGGTCGTTGAGGAAACCGTTGGCCTGGATGGCCAGCTGCAAAGGGGCTTCCGCTGCTGCGCGGAAATCAAGGCTGGTCCAGGCGTCCTGAGTGGTAGCCGCAGCCTGGGCCGCAGCCTGGGCCAGGGGATGGTCGCTGGAGCGGGCCGTGCCCGCAAGGGGTACGGCATCGCTGAACCAGCGCCGGGCCATCGAGCTGGTGCGGTTCAGCAGGTTGCCGATGGTGTTGGCCAAGTCGTTGTTCACCAGATCGGTGAAGCGCTGCTGCTGGAAGTCACCGTCATCGCCAAAGGGAATGTCGCGCAGCAGATACCAGCGCACGGCATCCCGGCCGCACTTCTCGAGCAGCACCTCGGGATCGAGCACGTTCCCGAGTGACTTGCCCATCTTCTGGCCTTCCCGGGTGAGGAAGCCGTGGCCAAACACGCGCTCGGGCAGGGGCAGCCCAGCCGAGAGCAACATCGCCGGCCAATACACGGCATGGAAGCGAAGGATGTCCTTGCCGATTACATGCAGGCTGGCCGGCCAGCCCCGCTCCAGGATCAGATCGAGATTCGGCTCGTCGCCTGGCTCAAGCAGGGCGGTGAGATAGCCGAGCAGAGCGTCAAACCACACATAAAACGTGTGGCCGTCGTGGCCGGGCACCGGAATGCCCCAGGGCAGATCCACCCGGGAAATGGAGAAGTCGCGCAGGCCCTGGGCCACGAAGTTCTCCACTTCCTTGCGCCGACTGGCAGGCTGGATGAACCCCTCCCGCTGGATCAGGTCCTCAATCTGGTTCTGGTAGCGGGAGAGCCGGAAGAACAGGTTGAGCTCATCGCGCCATTCCAGCGGCCGGCGATGAATGGGGCATTCCGGATCCTGGGCCTCGTGGGGGTCGTCCTTGAACTCCTCACAGGCCACGCAGTACCAGCCCTGCTGGCGGCCTTCCACCACATCGCCGCTGCTTTCCACCCGCGCGAAAAACTGCTCCACGATCAACCGGTGCCGGGGATCGGTGGTGCGGATGAAGCGGTCGTTGCTGATCTGCCAGCGGTTCCAGAGGTCGCGGTAGCCCTCGCTCACCGCATCGCAATGGGCCTGGGGGGTGACGCCGGCGGCTTCCGCCGTGCGCTGAATCTTCTGGCCGTGTTCGTCGCAGCCGGTGATGAACACCACCGGCTCACCCGTGAGCCGCCGGTGGCGGGCGATCGCATCGCAGGCCAGGGTTGTGTAGGCGCTCCCTAAATGGGCGCGATCGTTGACGTAGTAAAGCGGGGTTGTGAGGGTGTAGACCATTCGGCCTGGGCCACGGCGTGGGTCGTTCGGGCTCGCTGCGCCGCCGGGGCGGCCCTGTGCCGAAGCCGGATCTTACCCATCACGTTCACTCCGAACCCATGCACCAGCCCGAGCTGATCCAGGTGCCCGTGCTGGTGTGGGGCGGCGGCACAGGGGGTGCTGCAGCGGCGATTCAGGCGGGCCGCAGCGGTGCCCGCACCTTGCTGCTCACGCCTGGCGGCTGGCTGGGGGGCATGGTGAGTACAGCTGGGGTGTGCTGCCCCGACGGCAACGAACTCAGCCCCTGGCAGAGCGGGCTGTGGGGCGCCTTTCTGCGGGGCCTGGCCCAGGCCGAACCGGAAGGACTGGATCACAACTGGGTGAGCTGTTTTGGCTATCGGCCTGCCACAGCCGAATCGCTCCTGCGCCAATGGGTGCATGGGGCGCCGAACCTGGAATGGTTGCCCCATTGCCGGGTGATGGAGGTGAAGCAGCGCGGCGATCGGATCCAGGCCATTGAGCTCCTGCACGCCAACCGGCTGCTACGGGTGGAGCCCCGGCTCGTGATCGACGGGAGTGATCGCGGCGATCTGCTGGCCCATGGCATCGCCCATCGGCTCGGCTGGGAACCCCGCGAGCAGTGGGATGAGCCCAGTGCTCCGCCCCAGAGTTCTCTCGAGACCGATCCGTTTTTTGCCCAGCAGCCCGTGCAGTCACCCACCTGGGTGGTGATGGGCCAACTACCACCAGGCCAATCGATGCCGGCCGTTGGCGGAGCCATGGCGGCTCCATTCGAGCAGGCCGCAGAGGCCTTTGGCCTGGAGAAAACCATCACCTACGGCCGGCTTCCTGGCGGGCTGGTGATGCTCAACTGGCCGTTGCACGGCAACGACTGGCACGAGGGGCTGGAGCGGGCCTTCAGCGGGAATCCGGCAGACGAACAGGCTCTCAACGGGGAGATGCAGGCCCATTCCCAGCTGTTCAGCCGGGCCCTACAAGAGGCGAGCGGGGGATGGCTCCAGCAGGGAGCCTGCTTCCCCACGCCTGGGGCTCTCGAGGCTGCGGCGCACAGCGGGGAGCCCAGCCCTCTGCAGGGATCAAGCGCTTTGGCCTTGATGCCCTACTGGCGCGAAGGCCGCCGCCTGCAGGCCCTCACCACCGTGGTGGAAGGGGATCTGCTGCCCCAGGGCACAGGAGCCAGCATCGCCGCGCTCCCC
>CAIOXF010000107.1 GCA_903862155.1 uncultured cyanobacterium
TACGGCCCGGCCTGGCCGGCCGAGAAGGGTCCCTTCCCCGGCGGTCGCACCCCCATTGACGGCCTGGTGCTATGCGGTGCCGGCGTGTTTCCGGGCATCGGCGTACCACCAGTCGCCGTGAGTGGGGCCATGGCGGCCCACAGCTTCGTGCCGGCCAAGCAGCACAAGCAGCTCTTCGATGTCATCGGCCTGCGGGGCTGAGCGGGGCCTCCTCAGAAACGGCGCCGCAACTGCTGAGCGGCCAACTGCATCTCCTTGAGGAAGAGCAACACCGCCGCCATCAGAAAGACCATCGCCGCCACAAACAGTGGCACCACCATCATCGCCAGATCCAGCCGGGCCACGGCGCTCACGAACACCACCGCCACCACAAGGGCAATCAGCAGCACCGTGACAGTGCAGCACTGAATGGCCCGCATCACCAGGGTCATGCGCAGCTTCTGCACCCGCAGCTCCTTACGCACCTGACGGCTGGTGGCAATGGCGGGCGGGCCAAGCGATTGGTGAACACCCCCAGCAGGCCGCTCACCCCCGCCAGCAGGAACACCGGTGCCACCGACAACTGAATCGCCTTGGCCAGGCCCTCCACCGGACTCAACACTGCCAGCTGAGGAAGCACGCGCACTCGCCAGGCTAAGTCGCCAAAACGCTGCTGCTACCTAGCCTTTGCGCAAGGGGTCCACCCGTCGATGCGAAGGGTTTCAATGAAAAGGCACAGCCGCATCGTGCGGCAAGCCTTGCGGATCTTGCTCCCAGTGAGTGGTGCCGTCACCCTGGTGGTGCTGCCCCTGGCGCTGCTGTACGACCAGTCGCGCCAAGAAACCCTGCAGAGCCGGCTCAGCACGCTGGGTGCGGGATCTCTGTTGCAAGTGCAACAGGTGCTGGAGGAGGTGAAGGCCGACAGCAACCTGGCGGTGTCGCTGGCGCGGCGGGTGCGACGGGATGAACACTGGCGTCAGCTGTCGGTGCTGTTCAAGGCCCAGCTCCAGGAATATCCGCGCTACAGCGCCATCGCCGTGTTTGCACGCAACGGCCAGCCGCTGCTGCAGGTGGGGGCCAGCGGCACCGCCGCCACCAGAAGCGCTCTCCAGGAGGGGGTGCGCCAAGGCCGGCGCCTGGCACCGGGCCAGCTTTGGCTCTCCCCGCTGTTCTGGTCAGCCGGGCAACCCACCTTGCTGGCAGTGCGTCCCCTGATGGCAGGCGATCAACGGGCCGGGACCCTGGTGTACGTCGCCAGCCTGGGGCAGGTGGCGCGCGACTTCGACAAAACCATCAACAATCCGGCCACCCAACATCAAGGAAAGCTGCGCGGCTATCTGCTGAGTCCCAGCGGAGAGGTGCTCAATGCGGCTGCCGGCGGGCCAGCCGTGAACTTCGCTAGCCGCTACCCGGGCCCTTGGCAGCAGTTGCGTCAACAGCCCGATGGCCTGGTCAGCGGCCCCGATGGCACGTTCCTCGACATCACCAGCCCGCAAAGCCAGGGGTTGCAAGTGGTGCTTCAGCTACCACCCGAGCACCATGTCAGCAACACGATCTTCAACCAGCCCCAATCCCTGGTGCCACTGGGGCTGATCCTGGTGCTCATGGGTGCCGCCAGCACGGCCATCGCCATCGCGCAGGAGCGGGTGGAGGGGCTGCGACAGCAGGAACGGCAGGCCACAACCCAACTCCAGGCAATCCTGAGCAATGCCGGCGTGGGCATGGGCCTGTGTGATCCAGACGCCGGCACGTTCCGCACCGTGAACGACGCGCTATGCCAGCTGCTGGGCCGCCAACAGGCCGATCTACTGGGCCGCCCTTGGTTCGACCACTGCCACCCCGACGACCGCGGCAGCGCCGAAACCCTGATGCGCCAACTGCTGGAGAGCGGCGAGGCGCCCCATGGATGCCGACTGCGCTTTCGGCGGCCGGATGGGCAACGCGTGTGGGGTGATCTGGCCCTCGCCCGTACCGACGACACCGTGATCGTGCAGGTGGCCGATGTGTCGGAATTGGTGGCGCAGGCGGCCTATCTGGAAGCGGCAGCAGAAGCGGGAATCGTGGGGGTGTGGGACTGGGACATCCCGCGCAACGTGCTCACCTGGGATGCGGTGATGTTCAAGCTGTATGGCCTCAAGCGCGAGGATTTCTCCGGGGCCTACGAGGCCTGGTCGAGCGCCGTGCATCCCGACGACCGGGCCTTCGCGGAAGAGGAGATCCATGCGGCCGTCCAGGGCTGGAGACCCTATCAACCACACTTCCGAGTGATTTGGCCTGATGGCTCTGTCCGCCACCTGCAGGCGCGCAGCCGCACCACGTTCGGGGCAGACGGCCGGGCCCTACGCATGATCGGCGTGAACTACGACATCACCGATCAGGTGATGCGTGAGCAGGAGATCGACCAGCAACGGGGCCTGCTGGCGGCCACGCTCAATGCCCTGGTGGATCCCCAGGTGTTAATCACCCGACCACCGGAGCTACGGCTGGCGCAGGTGAACCCCGCCGCAGCCAGCTTCTTTGGACGCTCCGCCAATCAGTTGATCGGCCGGCACCTCACCGAGCTGCTGTCAGCAGCAGACAATGCAAAGCTGCTGAGGCAGTTGGGCGACGTTGCCGAACAGGGCGCACCCCTGATTGCCGATGAGGTGCCGCTGCAGCTGCCGTGGCTGGATGAGCCGCTGCACGTGGATCTGCGGGTGGCCGTGGTTCGCGACGGGTTGGCCATCAGTTTTCGGGATGTGAGCAAGCGGCGACACGCCATCCAGGAGTTGGCCGCCTCAGAAGAACGATTCCGGTTACTGGCACTCAACGTCACGGATGTGGTGTTCCTCTGTGAGGACGAGTGGCTGGAGTGGATCGCCCCGGGGATCACTACTGCCCTGGGCTGGCGCCCAGACGACTGGCTCGGCCAGCCGCTGGATCAGTTCTGCCACCCCGACAACCTGGCTACCCTTCAAGCCCAACTGGCGCGGGTAAAGCAGGGGCGCCAGGTGATCTTCCGGGCGCGGCTATCTGATCAGGAGCAGAACTGGCGTTGGGTGGAGATTCACGCCGGACCGTTCCGCAATGCCGAGGGCAAACAGAAAGGACTAGTGGGAGCCCTGCGCGTGGTGGACGCCGAAGTGGCGGCAGAAGCGGAACTGGATCGGCGCGCCCGGACCGACCCTCTGACGGGTCTGCTGAATCGGCAAGAGATTCTGGAGCGACTCGAGCAAATCCAGACATCACGGCGCCTCACCGATGGCAACGTGGCCCTGCTGTTCTGCGATATCGATCACTTCAAAGCCATCAACGACCAGCACGGGCACGGCGGCGGTGATGCGGTGTTGCAAATGCTGGCCAAGCGACTGCAGCAGGCCGTACGCGCCGAGGATCTAGTGGGCCGCTTCGGCGGTGATGAACTGCTGATAGCACTTCGATCGGTGCCGTCGCTGGCGGCGGCCGAAACGATCGCCGGAAAGATTCACCAGGCTGCCCACGGTCCGATCAGCTTCACCAGCGGTGTGGTGCATCCCACCCTGTCGATCGGGGTCACCCTGATCCAGCCGGACGAACCCTTGAGCACGGTGATCCTGCAAGCCGATAAGGCCATGTACGAGGCCAAACAACACGGACGCGACCGGGTGATCGCTTTTTACCAATCCCCTGAGCAGCCAGAGTGCCTGCCAGAACCCTAGATCGCACGCTGCAGGTCCCACCATGACAAGCATCAGCTGCCGCTACGACGGAGGCCTGCGCTGCAGCGCCAACCACGGCCCTTCGGGTTCCCTCCTCGACACCGACGCCCCGCTCGACAACCAGGGCAAGGGTGAGTGCTTCTCCCCCACCGACCTGCTGGCCGCCTCCCTGGCCACCTGCATCCTCACGATCATGGGAATCGTGGCCGAGCGGCACGGCTGGCCCCTGGAGGGCGCCGGGGCGCGGGTTGAGAAAACCATGACCGCCAGCGGTCCGCGCAAGGTGGAGCAGCTGGAGGTGTGGGTGACGCTGCCCGCAAACCTGAGCGAGGGGCAACGCCAGCAACTGCAACGCGCCGCCGAGGCCTGTCCGGTGAAGCGCACCCTCGATGGGGCCGTGACGATGGTGATGCACTGGGAGTGCACCTCAGAGCATGCGTAGGAGATGCTCTGATCTAAGTTGTTAAGAAAATGAGATCTTGCTCGCTCAAGCTCACAGCAATGCCACTGCCCTTTTGACGCCTTCTCTCACCCTTCTTCCGTGTCTGAGCGGCCCTAGTCAGTCGACATCCACCGATCCATATCCCAACAAAGCCGAGCTACTGAGCTGCCTGCCCGCTGATCTCACCGCATTTCACCCGGTCAAAGCCTGGGGAAGCCTGGCGATGTCACTGGGTCTGTCGCTCGTGGCCTACGGCGTTGGCACACAGATCCCTTTGACGTGGAGCGCCAGTCCGCTCTGGATCATGTACGCCGTCGTCACAGGTACCGTGGCGATGGGGTGCTGGGTGATTGCCCATGAATGCGGCCACAATGCATTCCACCCCAATCGCCGAGTGGAAACGTGGGTTGGCTTTCTGCTGCACAGCATGCTGCTCGTTCCCTATTTCAGCTGGGCGCGAAGCCACGCTGTGCACCATGCCCATTGCAATCATTTAGAGGGCGGTGAAACGCATGTGCCGCCGAGAGACAGCTCCATCTCGGGGAAGATCACGGAAAAGCTAAAAGCCAAGCTCGGGCCAAAGCTTTTCGGCACCCTGTCGCTCATCAACCACTTGATTCTGGGATGGCCACTCTATCTATTCCTGGGGGCAACCAGTGGTGAAGATTACGGCTGTCCCACCTCCCACTTCTGGAACGGGAAACCTTTTGCCAATGGTCATCGCGCCCTCTTCCCTGCATCATTCAGAAGCTTGATGATTCGCTCAAATCTTGGCTTGTTTGTGATGCTGCTAGCCCTAACTCTCGTGGTGATGCAGTTCTCACTGGCGCGGGTGATCTGCGTGTATGGACTTCCCTACTTGGTGATCAATGCCTGGCTTGCCACCTACACCTGGCTCCAGCACACAGATCTCATGATTCCGCATTTTTCAAACGATGCATGGTCATGGGCCAAAGGGGCTTTGCAAACCGTGGATCGCCCCTACGGACCACTCCTCAACTTTTTGCACCATGGCATTGGCTCAACCCA
>CAIOXF010000108.1 GCA_903862155.1 uncultured cyanobacterium
GGCCATGAGCGGCGACACTCTGATCGTGCCGGCCGATGCGGGCGTTGCCCCCAGCCGCATTCCCCAGACCCTCGGCGTCTAGCCTGCAAGCATTGCGAACCGCTCTGCCGTGATTGCGAGCATCCTGTCCTGGGTGTGGGTTGCCAGCGGCGTGCTGCTGATCATCAGCGTGCTGCTACACAGCCCCAAGGGTGATGGCATGGGCGGCCTGGCGGCGAGCGGCGGCTCGATGTTCACCAGTGCCCGCAGCGCCGAGCAAACCCTCAATCGCATCAGCTGGACCCTGCTGGCCATTTTTCTGGGCCTGGCGGTGGTGCTCTCCGCCGGCTGGCTGGGCAAATGACGCGGCGCGGCTTGCTGGCCAGGCTGGGTGCGGCCCTTGGCGGCCTTGGGATCCCCTTCCTTCCGGCTGATCCAGCCGATGCCGCCAGTGCGGCGTCAGATCCCGCCTGGAACCTCAGCGATGCCGAGTGGCGCAAGCGACTGAGCCCCGCCGCCTACGCGGTGTTGCGCAAGGAGGGCACAGAACGCCCCTTCAGCAGCCCACTGAACAACGAAAAACGCAACGGCACCTTCCTTTGTGCCGGTTGCCGCCTGCCCCTGTTCAGCTCCAAGGCCAAATACGACAGCGGCACCGGCTGGCCAAGCTTCTGGCAACCCCTGCCCAATGCGCTTGGTACCAAGGTGGATTTCAAGTTGATTGTGCCCCGCACCGAATACCACTGCCGCCGCTGCGGCGGGCATCAGGGCCACGTGTTCAACGACGGCCCCAGGCCCACCGGCAAGCGCTACTGCAACAACGGCGTGGCCCTGGTGTTCGAGCCCACGAAGGGCTGACGAGCAAGGGCCTGCCTCTCAGGTGGTGAATTCGGTATTGTAGGCCTCCTCGCCATGGGCATGGATATCCAGGCCTTGGCGCTCTTGCTCATCGCTCACCCGCAGGGGCATCAGGGCCCCGAGCGCCTTGAGAATGGCGAACGTGCCCACGCCCACCCACAGCACGGTGAATCCCGCGGCTTTCAGCTGAATCCAGAGCAGGCCTGGGTTGCCGGCCAGCAGGCCGTCGGCACCGGCGGGATTCACGCTGCGCATCGCGAAGACGCCGGTGAGCAGGATGCCCACGAAGCCCGCCACCCCGTGAACGGGGAGCACGTCGAGGGTGTCGTCGAGGCCGATGCGGTTCTTGAGCACCAGGGCCTGACTGCAGACCAGGGCCGCCACAAAGCCAATCACCACCGCGCCGAGGGGACTCACGAATCCGGCTGCCGGTGTGATCGCCACCAAGCCCGCCACTGCACCGGTGGCCACACCCACGGCCGTGGGCTTGCCGCGCTGCCAGGTTTCCACCAGCATCCAGCCGATCGCGGCCGCAGCCCCCGCCGTGTTGGTGGTGAGGCAGGCCAGCGTGGCGAGATTGCCGGCCACAAGCGCACTGCCGCCGTTAAAGCCAAACCAGCCAAACCACAGGAGGCCAGCCCCCATCAGGATGTAGGGCACGTTGTGGGGCGGAGCGCCATGACCGCTGAAGGCGGAGCGGCGGCGGCCCACCACCACAGCAGCCACGGCGGCAGCCACACCTGATGCCATCTCCACCACAAGCCCGCCCGCGAAATCAAGGGCACCGAGGCCCTGCGCCCCGAGGAAACCACCGGGAGCCCACACCATGTGGGCCAGCGGCAGGTAGATGAACGAGCTCCAAAGGATCAGGAACGCAATCCAGGCCCGGAAGCTCATCCGCTCCACCACGGCACCAGAAATCAGTGCAGGCGTGATGATCGCGAAGGTGAGCTGAAAGAACGCCACGGCTCCCTGGCTGAGCTGGCCGTCGCCGAAGTTGGCCGACCAGTTGCTCAATCCAGCCCATTGCAGGCCACCGATGAAGGGAGCCAACGCACCCTCACCCGGGGAAAAGGCCAGGCTCCAGCCAAACAACACCCAGAGCACACTCACCAGGGCCATGGCGGTGAAGCTCATCACCATCGTGTTGAGCACGTTGCGGCTACGAACAAAGCCGCAATAGAAGAGCGCCAAAGCCGGCGTCATCATCAGCACCAGGGCTGCACTCACCAGCACAAAGCCGTTGTTGGCGCTTTCCTGGGCCAGGCCAGCCTCCGAAAGCGTGGCAAGAAACAAGCGAGACCCCATTGGGGGAAAACAAACCACGACAGCGCGCCAACTGAAAACGCACCCTGCTCAGTGAACACCTCACTTCCGGTAGCAATCACTACCAAAACAGAAGGCAGCGGTGTTTTTCGTTACCAAAGCAATCCGTTAGCCGGTCCGGGGATGCCCGCTACCGCACAACGCCACACAGCAAAAAGTGCACAAAAAAAGGAGGGCCGAAGCCCTCCCGGATCTGAACACGAACGCGTGAAGCGATCGATCAGTAGTCGAAGTCGCCACCCATGCCGCCGCCACCAGCGGGAGCAGCTTCCTTCTTCTCGGGCAGATCAGCCACGATGCACTCGGTGGTGAGCACCATGCCGGCGATCGAAGCGGCATTCTGCAGACCGGAACGGGTCACCTTGGCGGGGTCCACGATGCCGGCAGCCAGCATGTCGACATACTCACCAGTGGCGGCGTTGTAGCCCTCGTTGAAGGGCTTGTTCTTCACGTTCTCGGCCACAACGGAGCCGTTCACACCGGCGTTCTCAGCGATGCGCTTGAGGGGAGCGGTGAGGGCGGACGCCACGATGGTGGCGCCAATCAGCTCTTCGCCGTGCAGGCTGGTCTTGGCCCACTCCTCGAGGGCGGGAGCCAGGTGAGCCAAGGTGGTGCCACCACCAGGAACGATGCCTTCCTCAACAGCCGCCTTGGTGGCGTTGATGGCGTCTTCCAGGCGCAGCTTCTTGTCCTTCATCTCGGTCTCGGTGGCGGCACCCACCTTGACCACGGCCACACCGCCGCTCAGCTTGGCCAGACGCTCCTGCAGCTTCTCCTTGTCATAGGAGGAGTCGGTTTCGTCCATCTGCTTGCGGATCTGCTCGCAGCGGGCCTTCACAGCCACCTCGTTGCCTTCGGCCACGATGGTGGTGGTGTCCTTGTTGATGGTGATGCGGCGGGCGGTGCCCAGCATCTCCAGCTTGGCGCTCTCCAGCTTGAGGCCGGCGTCCTCGGTGATCAGCTGACCGTTGGTAAGAACGGCGATGTCCTCGAGCATGGCCTTACGGCGATCGCCGAAGCCGGGGGCCTTCACAGCGGCCACATTCAGTACACCGCGCAGGCGGTTCACCACCAGGGTGGCGAGGGCTTCCTTCTCGATGTCCTCGGCGATGATCAGCAGAGGCTTGCCGGTGCGGGCGATCTGCTCGAGCACGGGCACCAGGTCCTGCACCAGACCGATCTTCTTGTCGGTGAGCAGGATGTAGGGATCGTCGAGCACCGCTTCCATGCGCTCGGTGTCGGTGGCGAAGTAGGGCGAGATGTAGCCCTTGTCGAAGCGCATGCCCTCGGTGACCTCCAGCTCGGTGGTCATCGACTTGCCTTCCTCGAGGGAGATCAC
>CAIOXF010000109.1 GCA_903862155.1 uncultured cyanobacterium
ACATAGCCCTTGTCGTGGGCCATGTAGCCATCGGAATACACCATCACCAGCACCGCGATGGTGGTCACCAGGCTGAGCATCACCGCGGCAAGGGCATCCACCCGGAAGCCCATCTGCAGGTTGAAGCTGCCGGCGCTGGCCCAAGTGAACAACATCTCGGTGGTGCCGGCGCCCGCCAGTTGCTGGGCCAGCACCGCATAACTCAGCACCGCTGCGGCGCCCACACAACTGATCAGGAGGAAGGCCACCGGCTTGCGCAGCCGATTGATCGTGCGGTTGAAGCTGATCAGCCCCAGGCCGGTGATGCATGCCCCGACAAGGGGCAGCGCCGGGATCAACCAGGCGAGTTCAGCGGCTGACGGCATCCGGCGGGAGCTGGCTGGGGGGAGTGTAGGCAGCCCATCCGAAGCTTTAGCCAAGCCAGTGGCTCAGATCCGTTCTTGAAAACGCGATGGCGCCAAGGCCGATGAAGCGATGGGCCCACCAGAACACCCCGATTGCGATGGCAATGCCGAGCTGGGCCGGCCGTAGGAATTCACTGAGCACCAGCTGCTGGCGCCCATCGAACACCGCCTTGAAGGGAATCACGGAGGTGCTGGCTTTGAGCTCCTCAAAAGCCGCTCCGAAACGGCTGGCCAGGCGCCGGTCGCCGTTCCAGATCGCAAACAGGTGGTGGGCGATCAGCCCCGCGCAGGTGGCCACCATGAAGCTGCTGCCGATCCAGAGCAGGTGGGTGGCGCACCAGAGGATTTGCCCCACGGCCTGGGGATGGCGGCTGATGCGGATGATCCCGGTGGCATACATCCGCACTTGGGGTTTGAGCACCGCCGGGATTTCCAGAAGGTTGTAGGTGGCGGGATACAGAAACAGAAAGCTCACCGCTGTGCCGGCCCACACCACTGGCACGATCCAGGGCTGGTCCTGCAGGTTCCAGAGCCGCATGCCGTCGTACCGGTGCTGCAGGAAGTAGCCGATCACCACCACCGCAGAGGGGATGCTCACCCCAGCGAACAGCAGCCGCCAGGCCCGTTCCCCGATCCGGGCCGCTCCCCAGTAACGAAGGGAAGCCCCGCCGCTGTGGATCACGGCGAAGGCCAGCAGCAGCGCCAGCATCACCCAGCTGCTGTGGTGCTGGTTCGGGGTCATGGCAGCGCCCAGGAAGCCGTGGATTCTGGCCACCGGTCGCCCCTCCTAGAGTTTCAGCTTGCACCGAGGCCATGGCTGATCTGCCCTTCACCCTCGATCAGCTCCGCATCTTGCGGGCGATTGCCACCGAGGGCAGCTTTAAGAAGGCGGCCGACAGCCTTTACGTGACTCAGCCGGCGGTGAGTCTGCAGATCCAGAACCTGGAAAAGCAGCTCAGCGTGTCGCTGTTCGACCGGGGCGGCCGCAAGGCCCAGCTCACCGAGGCCGGTCACCTGCTGCTCAGCTATTGCGACCGCATCCTCAGCCAGTGCCAGGAGGCCTGCCGGGCCCTGGAGGATCTACACAACCTCAAGGGCGGCTCCCTGATCGTGGGCGCCAGCCAAACCACGGGCACCTATCTGATGCCCCGGATGATCGGGCTGTTCCGTCAGAAATACCCCGATGTGGCGGTGCAACTCCAGGTGCACAGCACGCGCCGCACCGGTTGGAGCGTGGCCAACGGCCAGATCGACCTGGCGATCATCGGCGGGGAGCTCCCCTCCGACCTCAACGAACAACTGCAGGTGGTGCCCTACGCCAGCGATGAGCTGGCGCTCGTGCTGCCGGTGAAGCACCCGCTGGCCCGGCTGCCGGAGCTCACCAAAGACGACCTCTACCGCCTGGGTTTCGTCTGCCTGGACGCCCAGTCCACCACCCGCAAGATGGTGGATCAACTTCTGGCCCGCTCAGGCCTGGATGTGGGGCGCCTCAAGATCGAGATGGAGCTCAACTCGTTCGAGGCGATCAAGAACGCCGTGCAGAGCGGCCTGGGCGCGGCCTTCCTGCCGGTGGTGTCGATTGAGCGGGAGCTCTCCGCCGGCACCCTGCATCGCCCCCAGGTGGCTGATCTGCAGGTGCGCCGCCAGCTCAAGCTGATCACCCACCCGGCCCGCTACTGCTCCCGTGCGGCCGATGCCTTCCGCAAGGAGGTGCTGCCCGTGTTCGCCAGCCCCGACAGCCCGCTGCGCCGGCCACTGCTCCAGAGCCAGGCCCAGCCCGAAGCGGATCAGAACTGATCCGCCTCTGGGGTGACGCCCACGCTGTCGTCGGCCACGCCCTTGGTGATGAATTTGTTTTCGGCGGTATCGGTCTGATACACGCAGCGCACGATCGGCTTGTCCTTGATCGAGCCGATGTAGGCGAAGGTGTTCATGCGCTGTTTGCACTGGCGCATCTGCTCGGCCGTCACGGCCCCTTCCTTCTGCAGCACGCTCCAGTTTTCGCGGCGGATCACGCAGCCGGGCTTGAGGGCCGGCTGGGTCACGAAGCTGGAGCTGGGGTTCATGGTGGTGTACAGCTCGATGTCCATCACGAAGGCACTGGCGCCCCACTGACGGCAGAACTCCGGATCGGGCACCGCCATGTCGAGCTGCTGGGAGCTGGCGATGTTGCCCTGGTTGCCCTGGGTGGTGCTGGAGATGCCGGTGCCGATGCCGATGCCCACCACGAGTACGCCCGCCAGCACGGCGATCTGGCCGATGTTGAAGCCCATCGGGCCGCCGCCACCGTTGTTGCCTCCCTTGCCAGGGGGGCGGCCGCCTGGACCACGCCGTTCAGGCTCCCGGCCCTCGTAGCCGCCGTAACCGCGCTCATAGCGGTCTGCGTACCGCCCCTCGGCGCGGCTGTCGTAGCGGCTGCGGGATCGGGTCACAGGGTTTCAGGTGTGCGGGGCAGGCCCATGGAGTAGTTGAGCACCCGGCAGTCGGGGTTGTACTTCAGTTCGCCGGCCTGCAGCAGCTCGCGGATCTGGCCCTCCAGCTCCGAGCCGATACGGCGCAGGTTGTAGTCGGTGAGGTCGGCGCCGGCATGGGCCTCCACCAGATCACGAAAGCGCTGCTGCACCTTCTCCAGCACCGGTTGTTCCCACAGGAACTCGTTGTCCGGATCCACGTCCAGGGTGAGCTGGCTGGCGTCGGGCACCAGGTTGCCGTTCTCCACGCGAGCCGTGAACACACGAATGTGACGGGTGGTGGCTTTCAGCAGGGAGTCGGCCATGGGCTGGGAATTGCGGGCACCCGGAACAACGACTTTAGGAAGCGTCGCCGGGATTCCAGTCGGCGCGGCTCCCGGATGCCTGCCAACTCCAATCCCGAGGGTCTGACCAAGACCTTTAAGGTTGTTGTCGGTTTTTCCCTGTGGATATGCGCGTCGCGATCGCCGGTGCTGGTCTGGCCGGTCTGGCCTGTGCCAAGTACCTCTGCGATGCCGGCCACACCCCGGTGGTGGTGGAAGCCCGCGACGTGCTCGGCGGCAAGGTGGCCGCCTGGCAGGACGAGGACGGTGACTGGTATGAAACTGGCCTCCACATCTTTTTCGGGGCTTACCGCAACATGCGGCAGCTCTTCAAGGAGCTGAACATCGAAGACCGGCTCCAGTGGAAGAGCCATTCGATGATCTTCAACCAGAAGGAAACGCCTGGCACCTACAGCCGCTTCGACTTTCCCGATATTCCTGCACCCTTCAACGGCGTAGCAGCGATTCTCGGCAACAACGACCTGCTCACCTGGCCCGAGAAGATCGCCTTTGGCCTGGGCCTGGTGCCGGCGATGCTGCGCGGCCAGCAGTACGTGGAGGAGTGCGATAAGTACTCCTGGACGGAATGGCTGCGTTTGCACAACATTCCGGAGCGGGTGAACGATGAGGTGTTCATCGCCATGGCCAAGGCGTTGAACTTCATCGACCCCGATGAGATCTCCAGCACCGTGGTGCTCACGGCCCTGAACCGCTTCCTCCAGGAAAGCGATGGCTCGAAGATGGCGTTCCTCGATGGCAATCCGCCCCAGCGCCTGTGTCAGCCGATCGTGGATTACGTCATTGCGCGAGGCGGTGAGGTGCATCTCGATTCCCCCCTGCGGGAAATCGAGCTCAACGCCGATGGCACTGTGAGTGGCTTCCGGATCGGTGGCATCAAAGGCAAGGAGGGTTACACCCTCCACGCTGACGCCTACGTGAGCGCCATGCCAGTGGATCCCTTCAAGCTGTTGTTGCCCGAGCCCTGGAAGGAGATCCCCTACTTCAAGAAGCTTGATGGCCTCAACGGCGTGCCAGTGATCAACATTCACCTCTGGTTTGATCGCAAGCTCACTGAGATCGATCACCTGCTGTTCAGCCGCAGTCCGCTGCTCAGCGTGTATGCCGATATGAGCAACACCTGCAAGGAATACGCCGATCCTGATCGGTCCATGCTCGAGCTGGTGTTCGCGCCGGCCAAGGATTGGATCGGCCGGTCCGATGACGACATCGTGGCCGCCACCATGGAGGAGTTGAAGCGGCTCTTCCCCATGCACTTCACCGGTGATGACCAAGCCAATCTGCGCAAGGCCATCGTGGTGAAGACGCCCCTGTCGGTGTACAAAACCGTTCCCGGCTGCCAGCAGCTACGGCCTGATCAGGCTTCACCGATCCCCAACTTCTTCCTGGCAGGCTGCTACACGATGCAGCGCTATCTCGCCTCCATGGAAGGGGCCGTGCTCAGCGGCAAGCAGTGCGCCCAGGCCGTGGCGTCTGCAACCCATCTCAGCCCTGCAGCCCAGCCGGCCCTGGCTGCAGCCTGATCGATGGCTCAATCCGCCCCCAAGCGCGGATCTACAGCGAACCTCGCGTCGGCTGAGATTTCGCTGGGGGAAGAAGCCCGGGCGATTGAGCGGCGGGTCCGTCGCAACACATTGGTGTGGTTTGGCGTGGTGTCTACCCTGCTTGTGGGCTCCAGCATCTTCAGCCTGGTGCGGTTGCGTTCCACGGTCGCCAGATACACCACTGAGCGGGTGCGGGTGGTTACGCAGAACCTGGAGGAACAGCTCGCGATCACTGATGTGATCTATCGGCGCCTGACACTGGCGGGTGCAAGAGTGCTTAATGCGGAGCTTCTCAGTTATGGCAGTCCAAATCTTGGGCCAGGAGAGGCATGGGTAGCTGGTCGCCAAGTCCCGAACCTGCGATTTGGTCAGGTCGCCGTCGTTGATCGTCCCGATATCGTCCGTGCCGTGGCTGGCCATATGGGTGCTACTGCAACCATCTTTGTTGCCACGGGTGGCCGCTTCGTCCGTGTGGTTACAACCATTCGGAAGAGTGATGGGGTAACGGCAACCGGGACTGATCTTGACCCTAAACAGCCTGCCTATCGAGCTCTCAGTAGTGGCCGTTCTTACGCTGGAATTGCCTGGATTTTTGATGACCCCTATTTTTCTGCTTATCAGCCCATTAAGTCTTCCGGTGGTCGGGTGATTGGCGCGCTTTATGTAGGCTATCCGATTGAAACTCTGGACGATATTGGAAGCCGTGTGCGATCCACCCGTATTCTGGACAATGGCTTTGTTGTGCTTGCTGATGCGGACGGCGAGAGGCAGTTTCAGTCCGGCCATATTCCCATCGAGAAAGTTAATTCGCTGCTCGATATTGCGGCTAAAAGCTTTGGGAGCATGGAGAGGGTCAGGATAGGGGGCTATGAGATATCTCGTCGCCTATTTGCTCCCTGGCGGGCTAACATTTATACGGCTAAGTATATTCCAGATATTGACTTGATCAGCCTCCGCCTCACGCTTGGGGTGCTCGGGCTTACTGCCGTCATGGTGGTGGCTGTGCTGGTGATCTCCTGGTGGTTCAGTCAGCGGTTGACTCGAGCTTTAATTGCCGGTGAGGTGGCTTTGCGCCGCGCAGAATTTGAAGAAGAGCGGGCGACTGAGGCGCGCCTAGAAGCAGAAGAGGCTAACCAGGCCAAGAGTGCATTCTTGGCGAACATGAGCCACGAGCTGCGCACGCCGATGAATGCCATCATCGGCTACAGCGAGATACTGATCGAGGAGGCCGAGGAGCTCGAGCCATCGGAGTTTGTTCCAGATCTTGAGAAGATTCAGTCCGCTGGCAAGCATCTGCTTGGTCTGATTAACGATGTGCTTGATCTGTCGAAGATCGAGGCTGGCAAGATGACGTTGTGCCTGGAAGACTTCAGGCTTGCTTCTGCGATCGATGATGTGATTTCAACTGTCGGGCCACTGCTGGAGAGGCATGGTAATCGGCTGGTGTTGGAATGCCCGACTGATGTGGGTGAGATCCATGCCGATCTCACCAAGTTTCGCCAGTGCCTGCTGAATCTCCTCGGTAATGCCACTAAATTCACGGACCACGGCACGATTGTGGTCGCCGTGCTGGATCGCCCCGAAAGTCAACGCGTCCAAGTTTCCGTGAAGGACACTGGTATCGGTATGACGCCCGAGCAACTTGGAAGGCTGTTTGAGAGTTTCAGTCAGGCGGACAACAGCACTACCCGCAAATACGGCGGTACTGGCCTTGGATTGGCGATCAGTCGGAAGTTTTGCCGGATGATGGGGGGCGACATCACCGTTGTGAGTGCTCCTGGCGAGGGCAGCATCTTCACGATGGACTTACCCCGGGTGGTGATTGACCCTGAGGCCATGCCTGAGCCCACCAAGATGGAACATCCGTCAGATGGGGCAGCGCAGATGCCTGCAGTGGCCGCTCGGGGCACCATTCTCGTGATCGATGACGATCCCGCGAGCGGTGATCTCGTGAGCCGCTACCTCGTTCGTGATGGCTACCGCGTGGAAGTGGCCTCATCAGGTGATGCAGGGCTGGCCCTTGCCTGTGAACTCAAGCCCGATGCGATCACGCTCGACGTGATGATGCCGGGGATGGACGGTTGGTCGGTGTTGACCGCCCTCAAGGCAGATCCCGAGCTGGCATCGGTGCCTGTGGTGATGATGAGTTTGTTGGCTGATCCTGAGTTGGCCCAGTCCCTCGGAGCGGCAGACACCCTCAGCAAACCCGTGCAGCGAGCTGAGTTGGATCGGCTTCTAGCTGCGATTCATGCGGCGGAACGAGCCCATCCCGCTCGCCTGTTGGTGGTGGAAGACGAGGCTGCCAATGCCGAGCTTCTGCGCCGTCTGTTGGAGCGTCAGGGTTGGAGTGTGGCGCACGCAGCCAATGGCCAGGAAGCCCTCGATGCGGTGGCTGGCGAGCGGCCGGATCTCATCCTGCTGGATCTGATGATGCCGGAAATGGATGGGCTGGAGTTCCTGGAGCGGCTGCGCAGGAATCCGGCAGCGGTTTCCATTCCTGTGGTGGTGCTGACAGCGAAAGACCTCAGTGAAGAGGATCAATCCCGGCTGAGTGGTCGCGTTCGGGAGGTGCTCCGCAAAGGGGAGTTCAGTGCCGTTGCCCTGACCGAACAGATCAATGCGATCCTGGGTTCGCGTTCATGACTCGTTGATTCCGATGGTGCGCATCCTGCTCGTGGAAGATAACGAAATGAATCGCGACATGCTCTCGCGCCGGCTTGGTCGCAAGGGCTTTGAGGTGGTGATGGCGGTGGATGGTGGTGAGGCTCTAGACATGGCAGCCAGCCAGTCACCGGCGTTGATCCTCATGGACATGAATCTGCCTGTGATCGATGGTTGGGAGGCCACCCGCAGGATCAAGGCAAACCCTGCGACTGCGGGGATTCCGGTGATCGGCCTGACGGCCCATGCCATGGATGGCGACCGCGATAAATGCATCCAGGCCGGCTGCGATGACTACGACACCAAGCCTGTTGATCTGCCCAGGCTGCTGGAGAAGATCCACGGGCAGCTGGCACGCTGCGGCGTCAAGGTTGAGTCCTGATGGACAACCCGCCATCCCAGCCGGATTCACCTTCCGGGCCTGATCCCATTGCCGAGTTGCGGCACGATCTCTGTACACCGATTAATCAGATCCTCGGGTACAGCGAGTTGCTGGAGGAGGAGGCCAGCGAACAGCAGCCCGATTACGTCGACGACCTTCGCAAGATTCAGAAGGCGGCCACCACGATGCTGGCCATGGTGCGTGGTCGCCTCACCATCGACCTGCTCAACGCCGGAGTTCAGCCCTCTAAGGCCCCACACCGCGAGGCCGAGGTTCAGGGTGTGCCATTGCCCCTGAAGGCGATTCTCCATGCCAGTGGCGCCGATGACGACCATGAGCCGCAAGCTTCCGAGCCCCGTGCCGTACGGCCCGGCAGGATCCTGGCGGTCGATGACGATGCGCTCAACCTGGATGTGTTAGCCCAGCGGCTCACCCGTCAAGGCCATCTGGTGAGCAGCGCTGCAGATGGAGAAGAGGCCCTAGCGAAGGCACGGCAGCAGCCCTTCGATCTGGTGCTCCTCGATGTGATGATGCCCCGCCTGGATGGCTACGGCACCCTGGCGGCCCTGAAGGCGGATGAGCGGCTCCGCTCGATCCCGGTGATCATGATCAGTGCCCTCGATGAGCTCAGCAGCGTGGTGCGCTGCATTGAGGCTGGAGCTGAGGACTACTTGCCCAAGCCCTTCAACGCCACCTTGCTTCGGGCGCGGGTGGGGGCGTGCCTGGAGAAGAAGTTCGCCCACGACCAGGAGGAGGAGCTGTACCACAAGCTCGTGGTGAGCCAGCAGCGGCTGGATCGGGAGCTCTCCGAGGCCCATCGCCAGATGGCGGCGATGCCGGCTGATGTGCGCCAAGACCCTCGGCTTGTTCCCTTGCTGGATGCTTTCCAGCGGATGTCCGGCGCCGTGTCACGCCGCGAAACCGATCTGCGCGCCACGATTCAAGACCTGGAGATCAAAATCAACCGTCAGTTGGTGAGCTCCCAGGTGAAAACCATCGTGGCCGATCCCACATTCTCCAGCCTCACCGAGCGGGCGCGGGCCATGCGGGAGCGGCGGCGGCGTACCGCTTCCAATCCATGACGACGGCGCTCTGCCACCATGGCCAGCGTTCCGGTGGTTCCGTCGTGCTGCCCAGCCTTGCGCAGGCCTACGAGGAATGCCGGCAGGAGACGGCCCAGTGGGCCAAAACCTTCTACCTGGGCACTCTGCTGATGCCACCGGCCAAGCGCCGGGCCATCTGGGCCATCTATGTGTGGTGCCGCCGTACTGATGAACTGATGGACAGCGCTGAAGCCCAGGCGCGACCCATCGAGGAGTTGGCGGCGCGGCTCGACAGCTGGGAACAGCGCACCCGTGACGTATTCGACGGCACCGTGTGCGACGGCTTGGACCTGGTGATGCGTGACACCCTGGATCGCTATCCCCAGCCTCTCCAGCCTTACCTCGACATGATCGAGGGCCAGCGGATGGATCTTCGCCAGCTTCGTTACCGCACCTTTGAGGAGCTCGAGCTCTACTGCTACCGCGTCGCGGGAACGGTGGGCCTGATGACCCAGGAGGTGATGGGCCTTGATCCGGCCTACACATCGGCTCCCTGGAGCGACGCGCCCGACACCTCGGATGCGGCGGTGGCCCTAGGGATTGCTAATCAGCTCACCAACATCCTCCGCGATGTGGGCGAAGACCGGGGACGGGGCCGGATCTATCTGCCCCAGGAAGACCTGGAGCGATTCGGATACAGCGAGGCAGATCTCATGGCAGGGGTGCTCAACGACAACTGGCGGGCATTGATGCGTTTTCAGGTGGCGCGCGCCCGAGACTGGTTTGCTTGCTCCGAAGCAGGGGTGCGTTGGCTGGCGCCCGATGCGCGCTGGCCGGTCTGGGCTTCCCTCAGGCTTTACCGGGGCATCCTCGATGTGATCGAGCAGCACGACTACGACGTGTTCAATCACCGCGCCTTTGTGCCGCGGGCTGGCAAGTTGCTCGACCTGCCTTTTTCCTTCCTGATCGCCCAGTCCCGATGACCCAGCCCTCTGTGATGAGTCGCTGGGTGATGTGGCTGGCTCTGTCGGGCGTACTTGGGGCCGGTTTGCCAATGCAGGCCGAGGTTCGCCCCCCCTCTGAGCCCAAGCCTTTGCCCACCACCAAGGAAGTGGAAGGTCTGGGTGCAGGCTGGCCTGCTGGAAAACCTGAGCCGATCGGTGCGTTTGGCCCCATTCCCTTCCAGCAGCTCGCCAATCTGGATCTCCGCTCTGCAGTGGAGTTGTCCGATCGGCGCAACCCGGTGGTGCGTCAGGCCTATGAATTGTTGGTCTCCACCCAGAACAGCCTCGGCGCCGCCTACGCCACCTGGTGGCCCACGATCAATGCCAGCCTCAATGGGGGCATTTACGGTCAAACAGCTTTCTACAACTATCAGGGAGCTCTCACTGGGGTTGGTGCTCCTGCTTCTGGACAGTTCGCGAATGCGACGTCATTCAACAGTAGTTATTTTCAGACTCTGAATCAGTTCAATATCAATTGGAATTTCTTTGATCCGGCTCGTGCACCCGCAATCTGGCAGAACAAGTACAAGGTTCGCCAGGCGGTTGATACTTATGTGATTGCTCGCCGCGATAACCGGCTGCGCACTGAGCAGGCCTACATCAACCTCCAGCGTGCGGTGGCAAACATCGTGACTGGCAGGCAGTTGGTGGCTAATGACCAATTGCTTTATCGGCTTGCCGAGGCTCGGGTAAAACTAGGCGTGGCCTCTAAGTTGGAACTGGCGAAGCAGCAGACTGTGTTGAAGACCGACCAGGTGAATTTGGTCAATGCTCAGCAGAATGCTCAGGTAGCCCAGGCTGAGCTGGCGGAGCAACTGAACGGCGTCAATGCGGCCGCGATCCAGCCTTCCACCTTCCTGGCTCCCCTAGGAAGTTGGACCCAGTCGTTGGAGGCCACCATCGCCGCGGCGATGGATTACCGCAAGGTGATTGAACAGAAGCTCACCTCGGTGAAGATCAACGAGGCTCAGGCCCAGATCGAACTGGCGGTTTATCGGCCCACCATCGCGTTGGTGAATTCCCTCTATTGGACCAAAGGTGTCGGTTACACCGCCTTGGGGCCTCCATATGTAGGTGACGCTCGTACGGACCTCTGGAACGGCTCTACCGCCCTCCAGATCACCTTCACCGGTTTCGATGGCGGCCAGGCGCGCATGAGTGCGGCCGCCGCGATTCGCAAGGCAAAGGCGGCAGAGGCCGACGTGCAGGCAGCTGTGAACCAGGTGCGTCGTGAGGTTCAGACCTATTTCGCCCAGTCGCGGCAGGGTAGGGAGGCTGTTTTGCTCGCCTCAGCACGGGTCAATGCGGCTAGCCAGGCCCTTCGTTTGCAAACGCTTCGCTTTAATGCTGGTTACGGCAATATCACCGATGTGGTGCAGGCGCAGCAAGATCTCACCCAAGCGGTGAGCGTGTATATCGACCAGCTCGCTAATTATAATATCGCCCTTGTGAATCTGGCTAGAGCCAGTGGCTTGGGCTATCAGCCTGATCTGCAGCTGGAGAAACAGGTGGGCAACCCGCTCGCGCGCCTTAGCTTGCCGAGCCGTCTTTCGAAGCTTGAATGATGCGGGCTTCCTCCCGCTGACGCCGGCGGGCCCTCATCTCCTGTGCTCTGCTGCTGAGTTCGCTGAAACTGGGATCCTGGGTGATGGAGCACACCTGCCCTTTGAGCGCCTGTTGGTTGATGTTGATTTCTAGAGTGCGGATCTGTGCCCGCAGGGAATTTTCCCGATCGGCCACAGCTCCAGCCATCCGGTTGAAGGCCTGAACCAAGCGTCCGAGCGCGTCGTCGGCAGGATAGGCCAGCTCCATGCGGGTGCGGCCTGCTGCGATTCCGTCGGCTGCTTCCGCCAGTTTGCGCAGCTCGCGCTTGATGCCTGAGGAGATCTGCCAGGCCGCCATGGCACAGCCAGCCACCAGCAACAGGCTGGCCCCCACCAGCAGGGCAAGCATCTGAGTGGTGGCCTGGCGCAGGGGAATCAGGTTGTTGTCGAGCAGCGATTCCTCCACCAGGATCACCGCCAACCAGTTCCAGCTCGGGAATGTGGCAATGAACAGCCGTTGTGGATCGGGCTGGCTTGATCGATTACTGGTGACGTTAACGGCGCGCTCGAGCAGAATCTCATGGCGGCTGCCATCGGGTTTGGGAATCCCGCCACTGTTCCGCATCACCTGGCGCAGCAGTGAGCAGGTGCCTTTCGAAGGCTGGGAATAACTGCAATAAAATTCGCCACCTGGCGTGTACTCAAAGAACGCCACCTGGTGGTTCTTATAGGGAAACAGAGAGGCGCTACTCTCCAATATCTGGTTGGTGGCATCAGTTTTTACGCTCACCACCAGGACCAAGCGCTGTGCTTTCCCTGTCTCCAGTGGGGTGAGGCGGCTTATGCGCCAAATGCCATCGCCCAGCAGGATGCTGTTGCGGGCCACGAAGCGGCCATCGGAGAGGCGGCTCATCGCCTCAATGTCACGCACACTCTGTGCCGGGGGAGACCAGCCCGGCTCCAGGGGAGCCCCGCTCACATCCACTCCTGTGAGTCGTTTCCAGCGGCCAGCTTTGTCGCGCAGATAGATCCCAGCCCTCTCCGTGGGTGTGGTGAGAGGCATGGCGAGCACTGGGTTGAGCACAGCTGGTGCGTCTTTTGCACTCAGCGGCTGTCCTTTCCAGATCAGCTGGCCTCCGGGATCCAACTGGAGATCACGCCGGAGTATGCCAGCAATCCGCTCGGAATCTCCCTCGAGTTGATCGGCCAGGGTGCGCGTGTAGCGCTGGATCATGCTCGTGGTGAGCATGAGGTTGGTGCGGTTGTCCTGGTCGAACAGGCTGGTGAGTTCCACCTTGGCCTTGCGCGACAGGTCCACCACCGTGGTGGCCGACAACGCCAGAAAGATGCCTAAGCCAAGGATTGGGCCCGTTACCCCAAGGGCCACAAGCCGAACGGAGAGGCGCATGGGGCTCAGGAGGTGCTTTTCAGTATCGGGCTTACCATCCTTTAAGCCAAATCAGCTGACAGGAAGGCATGGCCCACATCCTCGCGATCCATTCCTTCCGTGGGGGCACCGGGAAATCCAACCTCACGGCCAATCTGGCGACTGTGCTCGCCTTGCAAGGGAAGCGCGTTGCGGTCTTCGACACAGACCTGGCCTCGCCTGGCATTCATGTGTTGTTCGGCTTCACCCCTGCAGCTGGCCAGTGCACCCTCAACGACCATCTCCAGGGGGATGCGCCGGTTGTGGACTGTGCCCACGACGTAACCCCTGAGCAGGTGAAGCAGGCCCACGGGCGCATCTGGCTCGTGCCGGCTTCTATGGACAGCGACAGCATCGCCCGGCTGCTACGCGA
>CAIOXF010000110.1 GCA_903862155.1 uncultured cyanobacterium
CCGGGCCTGGGCCACCAGCTGGGCGGCGATCTCCCGGTGCTGCTCGCCGTGCACCGCCAGCTCCTCGGCAAGCCAGGCCGGATCGGTACCCGCCAATTGGGGCAGGGTTTCGATGCCCAGCTCCAGCAACATCTCGCGGCGCTTGCCGCCGATGCCGCTCACCTCGCTCAGGTGGCCGGCAGCCGCGGCCTCGCGGTCGCACACGCCGCGCCAGCTGCAGAGCACGCATTTCTTGCGGTCGGCCACCAGGGGCGGTGGGCTGGAGCGCGTTGCATCCCCACCCAGCTTGTGGAGGGCCTCATCGAGCTGGCGCTGCAAGCCGCCGCCGAGGGCCAGCCGCTCGCGCTCCAGCCCCCGGCCTTCGCCCGCCACCACCAGGGCATGGGTCACGGGCGCCTGCTGCCGCTCCGCCAGCAGCCGGCCCCAGTAGGCCAGCAGCAGCCGGTGTTCGCGGGTGAGATTGCGGCCCTGGCGGCCCAGCACCGGCCGGTAGGCGTGATCCCCCCACACGCTGGGGCCCGGCACCCGCTCCAGCAGCGGCGGGTGAGCCTCCAACGTGAAACCTTGCGCCGCGCTGCGCAGCCGCAAACCCACCACGCCAGGCGCTCCGGCCAACGCCGCCGCCTCGCCGCGGCCTGGCTTCTCGGGCAGCAGGCTCTGGAAACTGCGCAGCTGATCGCTGAGGGCCAGGGCACGGTGGGCGGTCCACTGGCGCTCATCCGGATCGCCGTGGAGATCGAGCCAGGCCCGCCGCTTGCAGCGCAGCCAGCTGCGCAACAGCCGGTCGGTGATGAGCTGCTGGGGCATGGCGCTCACGCTACGGAGCCGGTGGCCTGACGCCGCGCCGGCACCCGCCGAGCCCGCAGGGCGCAAGCCGGCTGCTACGAACGAGCCCAACCCCAGCCCCGCCCCCGATGGGATCCGCCCCGCTGCCGTTGCAGGCCAGCCCGATCGCCTTCGGCACCGATGGATGGCGGGGCATCCTCGGGGTGGACATCACGGTGGAGCGGCTGCTGCCAGTGGCGGCGGCTTCCGCAGCCGAGCTGGCCCACTCCGCCCCCGCAGGACTCACCAGCCGCGAGGTGGTGATCGGCTACGACCGCCGTTTCCTGGCTCCCGAACTGGCCGAGGCGATCTGCGCTGCGGTGCGCGGAGCCGATCTGGAGCCGGTGCTGGCCGACTCCCCCACCCCCACTCCGGCCTCGAGCTGGGCGGTGGTGGAGCGCGGCGCCCTGGGGGCGCTGGTGATCACCGCCAGCCACAACCCACCCGAATGGCTCGGCCTCAAGATCAAGGGGCCCTTCGGCGGCTCGGTGGAGGGCGACTTCACCAAGCGCGTGGAAACCCGCCTGGAGGCTGGCGGGATCACGGTGCCGATCCCCGGCACGCCCCAGCGCTTCGATGCGATGGGCGCCTATGTGGCGGGGCTCAAGGCCAAGGTAAATACGGCTGCTCTGGCCGAGGGCCTGGAACGCCTGGGCCTCACGGTGATCGTGGATCCGATGCACGGGTCCGCCGCTGGCGTGCTTTCGGCGCTGTTGGGTGAGCAGGCCATGGCCAGCGGCGCCATTCAGGAAATCCGGGCCAACCGCGATCCGTTGTTTGGCGGCAACCCGCCAGAACCCCTAGCGCCGTACCTGCAGGAGCTCATCGCCACCGTGAGGGCGAGCACAGCCGCTGGTAAGCCGGCGATGGGCATCGTGTTCGATGGCGACGGCGACCGCATCGCCGCCGTGGATGAGCGGGGCCGCTTCTGCAGCACCCAACTGCTGATGCCCCTGTTCATCGATCACCTGGCCCGGGCGCGCGGCATGACCGGCTCGGTGATCAAAACCGTGAGCGGCTCCGACCTGATGCAGCTGGTGGCCGAAGACCTGGGCCGCACCGTGCTGGAGAAGCCAGTGGGCTTCAAGTACATCGCCGCCGAGATGCTGGCCGGCGAGGTGCTGGTGGGCGGCGAGGAATCGGGCGGGGTGGGCTTCGGCATGCACCTGCCGGAGCGCGATGCCCCCTTCGCGGCGCTGCTGCTGATCGAGGCCCTGGTGGAGGGCGGCGTACCCCTGGGCCAGCGCATCGATGCGCTGCAGGAGCGCTGCGGCGGGGCTGCCGCCTACGACCGCCTGGATCTCCGCCTGGCCGACATGGCCGCCCGCCAGCGACTGGAGGCCCACCTGGCCGAGGCCCCTCCCACGGAGGTGGCGGGCGCTGCCGTGCAGGAAGTGATCACCACCGACGGCGTGAAGCTTCGCCTCGGCCCCAACCACTGGCTGATGCTGCGCTTCTCGGGTACCGAGCCTCTGCTGCGGCTCTACTGCGAAGCCCCCAGCGAAGCGCGGGTGGCCGAAGTGCTCGATTGGGCCCGGGCACTGGCGGAGAGCATCTGATGGGCAACCCCACCACCCTGGTGATCGCCAGCGGCAACGCCGGCAAGGTGCGCGAATTCGGCCATCTGCTGGCCGGCCTGGGCCTGGAGATCAGACCCCAGCCGGAGGGCCTGGAGGTAGAAGAAACGGGCGCCACCGTCGCCGAGAACGCCCGCCTCAAGGCCGAAGCCGTGGCCCGCGCCACCGGCTGTTGGGCCCTGGCCGATGACTCGGGCCTGAG
>CAIOXF010000111.1 GCA_903862155.1 uncultured cyanobacterium
ACCACCCGCGTCACCACCACCCGCCTGATCACCCGCATCCGCAAGGCCGGCCTGCTGGAGGCCGCCACCAGCGAACCGGGTCTGCGCCTGGCCCCGTCCCTGCTCGACAACGCTCCCCTCGCAGCCTGAACCATGCAACAACCCCTCGGTCGTGCTGAGCCACCGGCCTCTGGCCCCGTGCGCGTCTGTCCGCTGCTCAGCTGCGGCAAGAAGAAGGGCTGCCGCCGCAAGAAGTGCTCCAAATGGAAAGGTGGCGACTGCCGGTGCGGCCGCGACTGAACCCCATGCCCCGCCCCCTGCTGAGCCGGCGCCGCACCCTCCAGCTACTCGCAGCAGCAGGCCTGGGGCTACCCCCGGTTCTCCAACGGGCCACCGCTGGGACCAACACCAGCAGCGAGAGCAACACCATCCGCTTCCTGGCGGTGGCAGATTTCGGGAGCGGCGATGCCAACCAGCGCGCCGTTGGGGTCCAGATGGCCCGCGTGCATCAGCAGCGCCCGGTGGATTTGGTGATCCTCGGGGGCGACAACATCTACCCCTCGGGCGACATTGCCCTGGTCGGGAGCACCTTCCAGAAGCCCTACCGCGAACTGATCGCCTCCGGCGTGCCGTTCCACGCAGTGCTGGGCAACCACGACATCCGCACCGGCAACGGTGATCCCCAGGTGGCCTACAAGCCCTTCGGGATGGGCGCGCGTTTCTACACGATGCGGGAGGGGCCGGTGGAGTTCTTCATGCTCGACACCAACGGCAACGCCGACTGGAAACGCCAGCGGGCCTGGCTCCAGGAGTCGCTCAGCCGCAGCAGCGCCCGCTGGAAGGTGGTGGTGGGCCATCACCCCGTGTATGCCTCAGGCGTGTATGGCAACGATGCAGGCGCCATCCGGCGGCTCGCACCCCTGTTCAAGCGCTACGACGTAGCGCTCTACATCAACGGCCACGAGCACCACTACGAACGCAGCAATCCCATCGCTGGCACCACCTATTTGGTGGTGGGTGGCGGCGGGGCCCATCTGCGCCCGGTGTTCCCCTCCGACACCACCGCCTTTGCCCGCAGCACCTTCAGCTTCGCCGAGATGGAGGCCACCGCCACTCGGCTCACGATCACCGGCTGGGACAGCAAGGGCCAACGCATCGATCAGGCCCAGCTGCCCTGAGCTCAGCGCCCAAACCGCGAAGCAGCACCAACCCTCGAGCAAGCCACCGATCAGCTGCGATTATCACCGCCACAAGCATTGGCCATCACTGCTGGCACCAGATCAAGGGCGATCGCCCTTAAGGTTTTGCCAAGCATTGATCAGTCATCACTGGCTGTTCCTGTTATCAGTGGGAACCATGCCCGGACCGCCCAGGTTCGGGCTTTTTAATGCCGCTATGCGCGGCACTGGGATCAGCATCCGCGGCATGGCCAGCGCGTCGGAACGCTACCCAAATCGGCGGAACTCCCCACGATGGGAGCCGGACGATTTGCACCAACGGTGCTGCTCACTGCCGCCAAGCCGATCTGGCTGCTGCCGCTGGCGGAGGTGTACAGCGCCTTGCAGAGCCAGCCCGAGGGGCTGACCAGCGGCGAGGCCGCCAGCCGGCTAGAGCGCTACGGCCCCAACCGCTTGCCGCCGCTCAAGCGCCGGCCGCTGGTTCTGCGCTTCACCGACCAGCTGGTGCATTTCATGGCGCTGCTGCTCTGGGTGGCCGGCACCCTGGCCTTCATTGCGAGAGCCCCCCAACTCGGCTGGGCGATCTGGGCGGTGATCCTGATCAACGCCGTGTTCTCCTTCTGGCAGGAGTTCAAGGCCGAGCGCACCCTGGAGGCCCTGGCCGGCAACCTGCCCCCCCTGGTGCGGGTGTGGCGCGACGGCCGCCTGCAGGAGATCACCGCCGACCAACTGGTCTGCGGCGACCGGGTGGCCCTGGAGGAGGGCGACCAGGTGCCGGCCGACTGCCGGGTGGTGGAGGCCCATCAGTTGTATGTGGACCTCTCGGTGCTCACCGGTGAATCGCTGCCGGTGGCCCGCGATTCCCAGCCCCAGATCAGTGAGGCTGCACCCCACGGCACAATCCCCACCCACGAGCGCACCAACCTTTTGTTGGCGGGCAGCACCGTGGCCTCGGGGCGGGGCGAAGGGCTGGTGTACGCCACGGCCTCGGAAACCGAATTCGGCCAGGTGGCCCACCTCACCGCCACCACCGCGCGCACCACCAGCACCCTTGAGGTTCAGATCCAGCGCATCGTGCACACGATCACGCTGATCGCCCTGGGCACCGGCTGCATCACCTTCGCGATCAGCGTGCTGGTGGAACGGATGGCGCCACTGGAAAGCCTGATCTACGCGGTGGGGATCATCGTGGGCTTCGTGCCCGAGGGCCTTCTGCCCCAGGTCACGCTCACCCTGGCGCTCAACGTGCAGCGCATGGCCCGCCGCAATGCCCTGGTGCGGCGCCTCTCGGCGGTCGAAACCCTGGGCTCGGTGAGCGTGATCTGCTCCGACAAAACAGGCACAATTACCCAGAACCGCATGGCGGTGGAAGACACCTGGCTGCCGGCGGCCTGCCAAGCGCAACAGGAGCTGCTGCTGCTGGCCGCCAGCCTCTGCTCCAACGCCCGCCTCGAGCACGAGACAACCGGCCCGGAACCCTGGCGCGCCAGCGGCGATCCCACCGAAACCGCCTTGCTGGTGGCCGCCGCCGAAGCCGGCCTGATCCACGGCGAGCAGCAGCGCCGCTTCCCCCGCCGCCGCGAACTCCCCTTCGACTCCCACCGGCGCCGCATGACGGTGGTGATCGAGCAGCTGGAGGCGATCACGTCGCTATCGCTGCCGCCGGGTGATCGGCTGGCCATCACCAAGGGAGCACCGCTAGAGGTGCTGCAGCGCTGCAGCGCCTGGCTCACCCCCGATGGCATCAGGCCCCTCAGCCCCGAAGCCCGCCAGCAGGCCATCCACGCCAACGACGCCATGGCTTCCCGCGGCTTCCGTGTGATCGCCGTGGCCCTGCGCTGCGGCGACAGCGCGCTCCAAACCCTGGCCGCCGACGCCCTGGAAGAGGAGCTGGTGCTGGTGGGGCTGGTGGGCCTCTACGACCCGCCGCGGCCGGATGTGGCCGAAGCCATCCGCCAGTGCCGCCAGGCGGGGATCAAGGTCACCATGGTGACCGGCGACTACGGCCTCACCGGCCAGGCGATCGCCCGCCAGATCGGTCTGCTCGATCCACCGCCCGTGAGCAATGGCCATCCGGCCGGCGCCGATCCGGTGCGAGTGATCGAGGGCTCCATGCTGGCCCAGATCAGCGACGTACACCTGCGCCGCCTGCTCAAGTACCGCACCCGCCTGGTGTTTGCGCGGATGGCGCCGGAGCAGAAGCTGCGGCTGGTGCAGGCCTACCACGACCTGGGCGAGGTGGTGGCCGTGACCGGCGATGGTGTGAACGACGCGCCGGCGCTGCGGGCAGCGGATGTGGGGGTGGCGATGGGCCGCAACGGCACCGATGTGGCCCGCGAGGCCGCCGACATCGTGCTGCTCGACGACAACTTCGCCACGATCGTGGAGGCGGTGCGCTTCGGGCGCGGCGTGGTGAGCAACATCCGCAAGTTCATCACCTACATCCTGGTGGCGAACCTCTCTGAAGCCACGCCGTTCCTGGCGATGGTGGCCTTCCGCATCCCCGCCGCCCTCACGGTGATGCAGATCCTGGCGGTGGATCTGGGCACCGACGTGCTCCCCGCCCTGGGGCTCGGAGCCGAATTACCGGAGCCGGGTCTGATGCACCAGCCCCCAAGACCGCGCCAGGCGCCGCTGCTCGATCGCAGCGTGATGCAGCGTTCCTATCTGTTTCTGGGGGTGCTGGAGGCGGCCTTCTCGATGGGGGCCTACCTGCTGGTGTGGCGTCAGGCCGGGGTGGGGATCTCAGAGCTGCAAGCTTTAGGGCCCCAGCTGCTGCACCACAGCGCTCCGGCCCACCTGCAGGAGGTGCAGCTGCAGGCGTCGAGTGTGGCCTTCGCCACGATCGTGTTCAGCCAGGTGGGGGTGCTGATGGCCTGCCGCAGCGAATGGCGCTCGGCCTTCCGGCTGCTGCGGGAACCCAACCCACTGCTGTGGTTTGGCGTGGCCAGCGAACTGGTGCTGCTCAGCGCCCTGCTGCTGGTGCCCGCCCTGGGGAGCCTGGTTTCGATGATGCCGTTCCCGCCCGAGTTCCTGGGCTGGATGCTGCTGGCACCACTCACGATCGTGCTGGCCGACGACCTGCGCAAGCTGGCCCTGCAGCGCGCCTGGGGCGAGGCGTTTAGGAGGCTGGGGGGCCGCAGTGAACCCACCGGCCATGGGTGCCGACCACATGCCTGAGTTCTTGCCTCCGTGGCGGCCGCTGCTGCGGGGTGCCCGGGAACGGGAGGGGCGATCGCCCGCCGCCCGGTGGCTGCAACTGGCCACCGTGGCCAGCGATGGCACGCCGCGGGTGCGCACCCTGGTCTTCCGCGGCTGGGCTGGGCCCACCGGCCTGGATCTGCTCACCGATGGCCGCAGCACCAAACCCACCGAGCTGGCGCACCAACCCACCGTGGAACTGTGCTGGCTGCTGCCCAAGGCCCGCAGCCAGTTCCGCCTGCGCGGGGCGGTGATCCAGCTGGAAACCGAAGAACTGCAGCGCGAACGGGAGCAGCACTGGCAGCGGCTCACCCCCGGCGGCCGGGCCCTATGGGGCTGGCCCGAACCCGGCCAACCCTTCGAGGCGAGTGCTGACTTCCCGGAGGAGCTGGGCGACAACGTTCCGATCCCGCCGCACTTCCAGCTGCTGCGCATCGCCATCGAGCAAGCGGAGCTGCTGGAGCTCACGGGGCATCCCCACCACCGCCGCCGCTGGCAGGCCGGCGATGGCTGGCGGGAGCAGCGGCTGAATCCCTGATCTGGATGCTCAAAGCCACGGATGCCAATGGCAGAGGGGGCCCTGGCCGTTGCCAATGGCCAGGGCATGGTTGATGGCGCCATTGACATAGCCCTTGGCCTGACGCACCGCCTCGGGCAAGCCAAGACCACGGGCGCGCCAAGCCGTGATCGCCGCCCCCAGGGTGCAGCCGCTGCCATGGGTGTGGGGGGTCTCCACCACAGGGGTATCCAGCCATTCGCCCCCAGCGCCGGCCATCAGCAGATAGTCGCTGCCGCGCAGCTCCGCCAGCCCTCCGCCCTTGATCAGCACCGCCGCCACGCCCCGCTCTACCAGCCGAGCAGCCGCCCGTTCCACATCCCCGGCCCCGGCGATCTCCACCCCACTCAGCAGCCGTGCTTCGTGAATGTTGGGGGTGAGCAACTCCGCCAGCGGCAGCAGGCAACGCCCGTAGGCCTCGATCGCCTCGGGCTGCAGCAGCACCGCCCCAGCCCGAGACACCATCACTGGATCGATCAGTCGCGGGACCGCGAGGGGCGCGATCGCCGCGGCGCTGGCTTCAATCAGGGCGCGGTTGAGCAGCATCCCGGTTTTGAGCGCCGCCACCGGCAGGTCGCTGGCCACCGCCTCGATCTGGGCCGTGAGCGCTTCAGGCGGAAGGGCATCAACGCGGCTGACACCGCAGGTGTTTTGGGCGGTGATGCAGGTGAGGGCGCTGCAGCCATGCACCTGCAGAGCAGTGAATGTTTTCAGGTCAGCCTGAATGCCCGCTCCACCCCCGGAGTCGCTGCCACCGATGGTGAGGGCAATCGCAGGAAGCATGGCAACGCCCCGCAGCGCAACAGACACCGATCCTGCAGGGGCAGGCTCAGCGTTTGAGTGCGCGGCGCTGGCGAATCTCCATCGACGACACCACGGCGAGCAGCAGCACCTGGATCACCATCACCATTCCAGCAATTGCCAGCAACATCAGAGCAGGATCAGCAGATACAGGATCAGCGGATACGGGATCAGCGGATACGGAACAACAACCAATTGCCACCCGACTCGAGCCAGTTCTTTCTAAGCCCTTGCCGGCCAAAATCCCGAACAAATGCCAAGGCGGCATAAATCAGTCTCCAGAGCGGGGGATAGTCGATCAACCCCGAATCAACATCCAGCGCTATAGAGCCAAAGCAGGTACCCCATCAGTCAGCAATTTTCGGCACAACGTTTGCCACTAAAAAGCAGGGGAGCCCTGAGTTTCTGCAAAAAATCACGACAGACAAGCCAGAGCCCGATCTGCGGCATAGCGTCGTTTTAGGAGGCAAATCCTCACCTCGCCACCGCCATGGACCGAGACGTGTCCGGCCCGGCCCCCCCGTTGTCGGCCGAGGCGGCAGCCCACATCCACGACTTCAAGCTGCTGGCCGACCTCAGCGGAGTGGATCTGGTGGTGTCAGATGTGGAGCGTTCCCGCTTCGTTGCCTGCAACCACTCGGCCCACGATCACCTGGGCTACAGCGAAGCCGAGCTGCTCACCCTCAACCCCGAGCTGATCCAGGCCGACCCCGACCACGACGGAGCTTGGGTAGCGGCGCGCTGGCAGGAGCTGCTGAGTGCCGGATCGGCAGAGTTCACCACGCGCCATCGCTGCAAAGACGGCTCGGTGCGCCTCGCCCACGTGAGTCACCGCGTGGTGCAGCTCGATGGGCGCTCCATGATCGTGAGCGTATTCGCGGATGACGCCCAACCCAACCGCACCATGCATTGGCTGCAGGAGTCGGTTGATCTCCTGCACGACGGGGAAAGCCAGAGCGGCATCGGCACCTGGGACCTGCGCTTCAGTGACGGCCGCGTGCGCTGGTCGCGGCAGACCTACCGGATCTGCCAGAGCGATCCCTCTAGCTTCACGCCCACCATGTGGGGCTACGGCACCCTGGTGCACCGCGACGACCGCCCCCGCTGGCGGCGTGAACTGCAGCGGGCCATCAACCGCGGCGAACCCTTCCAAAGCCGCCACCGGTTGGCGTTTCTGAACGGCACCGAAACGGTGGTGATGGCCACCGGTGAGGTGATCTACGACGACGCTGGCAACCCCCAGCGGGTCGTGGGAACAATCCGTGATGTGAGCCGCGATCTGAGCTCCAACCAGGAGGTGGAACAGGCACGGCTGATCGATCCGCTGACCCACCTGCCCAACAAACTCGCCACCCAGGAGGAACTGGAACGGCGCCTGCAGGGCCGGGGCTACAACGACTCTCTGGCGGTGATCAGCCTGGATATCGACGGCTTCCAGGAGATCAACGACAACTTCGGCTCCGATGTGGGAGACCAGCTGCTGCAGGCCATGGCCGAGCGGCTGCCGGCCCTGCTCGGCCACCAGGCCTGGCTCGCGCGGCTGAGCAGCGACCAGTTCCTGGTGGTGCTGGAGGAGGACATTGGATCGCTTGGCGATGCGATGGCCCGCTGCCGCCGCCTGCAGGTGAGCTGGAGCAACGAGCGCAACCTGGTGCCGAATCTGGACCTACGCGCCACGTTCAGCATCGGCCTGGCCACCTATCCAGAGCATGGCCAGAGCAGCTCGATGCTGCTGCAGTGCGCCAACACGGCCCTGACCGAAGCCAAGCGGGGCGGACGCAGCCAGGTCTGCGCCTACTCCACGGCCCTCAGCCGTCAGATCCACGAACGGATGGAGCTGAGCGCTGAGCTGGCCCAGGCCATGGGCAGCTCCCAGCTGCGGGTAATGGTGCAACCCCAGAACCACAGCTCCGGCGCCCTGGTGGGCGGCGAGGTGCTGCTGCGCTGGACCAATCGGCGCGGTGTGCAGGTGCCCCCATGCCAGTTCATCCCGGTGGCCGAGGAGAGCGGTCTGATCTTTCACCTCAGCGATTGGACAATCAACCGCGTGCTGCAGCGGATGCGCCTATGGCAGGACTTGGCACTGCCGGTGCCGCGGCTGTCGATCAACGTGTCACCGCGCCAGCTAGAGGTACCGGGGCGGGGCTTTGTCAGCGCGATACTCGATACCCTTCACGACCATGGCCTCGGGGCAGAACTGCTCGAACTGGAGATCACGGAAACCGCCTTAATGCGCAATCCGCTGCTGGCGCGGGAACAACTGCGGGTGCTGGCCGATCAGGGATTCCGCATCGCCATCGATGATTTCGGCACGGGCTATTCCTCCCTGGAGCTGCTCCGCACCCTGCCGGTGCACAAGCTCAAGATTGACCGCACCTTCGTGCAGGCTGTGAATTCCTCACCAGAGGATCGCGCCATCGTGCAGGCCACGATCACCCTGGCGCGCGGCCTGGGCATGGATTGCATTGCCGAAGGCGTGGAGCTGGAGGAGCAACAGCGCATCCTTCAAGACCTGGGCTGCGACCTCTACCAGGGCTATCTCTACAGCAAACCCCTGGAACTCGACGCCTTCGAACAACTGCTGCTGCAGCAAGACAAGGGTGCTGCGTCAGCGGTGGAGCAGAGCACGGCCCCCACCCATGTGCCCCTGCACCATCTCGATAGCCATCCCCGCATGGTCCCGAGCACCTTCGAGCAACTGGAGTTGCTGCGCACGGCCATCGACAGTGCTCAAGACAACTTCCTGCTGATGCGCAGCGTGGACGGACCGGATGGGGCGGTGATGGACTATCTGATCCTGGAGGCCAATCAGGCCGCCTGCCGCTACATACAGCAGGAGCGTGAAGCGATTGTGGGCCAGATGCTGCTGGGCATCTTTCCCCAGATGCAAACCAACGGCCTTTTCGACATCTTTGCCGACGCCAGCACCCGAGGCACGCCCCTGGCGGTGGACGACTTCGTGTACTCCAACCACGAGCTGCTGCGCAACGACCGGGTGTACGACATCCAGCTCAATCCCAGCCGGGAGTTTCTGAGCGTTACTTGGCGGGATGTCACCGAACGCCATCAGGCGGCGCGGAGCCTGGCGGAATCTGCCGCCCTTTACCGGCTGCTAGCCGAGAACATCGTGGAGGTGGTGGTGCTGGCCGACGACCAGCAGCGCATCCGCTGGGTGTCACCGTCGCTGGAGCCGATGACGGGTTGGACACCAGAACAGTGGAGCGACAAGCATTTTTCCGAGTTGTTCGCTACTGCTGAAGGCCTTCCCATGCCCGTCGACCTCGACAACTGGCTCAACGATTACGGCGACATCCGCCAGGGACGACTGCGCCTGGCAGATCCCCACGAGGGCTGGAGCTGGGTGGAGCTCAGTGTGCGCCACCTCCATGGCCATGGGCTGCGAGAAAGCGACCCGGCCGGAGCGGGAGAAGGAGCTCAGTTCAACCTGAAAAGCGGTTTTGTGATCACGCTGCAGCCGGCCGATGAACTGGTTCTGAACGAAAGGCGCCTGATCAAGCAGGCCTCCACCGATCCCCTCACCGGGATGGAAAGCCGCGGCTCCATCCTGAGCTGGCTCAACAGCCACCTCGACGGCCACCAGGGGCGGAAGGCACAGCCATTGGCGCTGCTGTTCTGCGATTTCGATGATTTCAAAGCGATCAACGACACCTTCGGTCACGCCGCCGGCGATGCGGTACTGAAAACCACAGCCGAGCGACTGCGGTTGGCCCTGCGCAGCCACGATCACGTGGGCCGACTGGGCGGTGACGAATTTCTGGTGGTTCTCGATGGTGTACGCAACCTCAACAACGCACTCACGGTGGCCGAAAAGCTCCGATCGGCCGTGGCACCGGCGATTCCCTGGGCCGACCGCAGCATCAGGCCCTCGTTGTCCATCGGGGTGGCAATCCATGCAGCTGGAGAAGACGCCGATCTGTTCCTCAAACGGGCCGATCGCTCGATGTACGCCGCCAAAACCGCCGGCCGCAACCAGGTGATGGCGGCGCCGTGAGGGCTCCGGGGTAGGGTCGAGTTCAGGCACAACTGGAGTCGTCCATGTCCAAGCCTGAGACGACAGGCAACCCAGAAACGCCTGGTATGAGCCTGGGGCAACTGGAGGCTGGCTACCCCACATACTGCAAAGCCTTGCGAATGTTGGTGCAGGAAGGCAATTCCCTCACCGCCATCAAGCGCACGCTCTGCTGGCAGCGACTGGAAATGCTCCATCACGTCTTGCCGCGCCAATACCGCGACCCAGTGATGCACTACGGGATGGTGAAGCGCGCTGTAGAGGCCGAAGCAGCCGGCAAGCGCTGAGTCTCATGACTGTCGCAAGCCTGGGCTAAACGCCCACATCGACCGAGGGCCTCGCCTTCGAGAACACGGCTCGTAGCGCCATGGCCGTAGCTAAGCGGCCAGGAACGTGGGCCATGAATGGCGGGCCTATCGGTATTCCAACTGCTGGGCCGCGCGATCACTCAGCAACGCCAATCCATGGGCTTTTCCTCAATTACCAACACTTTTCCCCAGCTTTTGAGCCTGTTTTCCACAGCAGATGCGACCAAGACCCATGCCAGCGCCGTGGGCAACACCCCTCGCCATGGACATCCCAGCCACCCCTCAACGAATGGCTGCGCCAGGCTCCGGGATGGCCTGAGGCCTCACCGGAGGAGGCGCCACCACCAAGCCAAACGGTCTCAAAGACAGTCTCGGTGTTCACATTCGCACTCAGCTCTGATCTGGGGGCTCGAGGGCGGGAAACACCCGCGGCGCTGCCAGGAGCAATAGCCAGGCCACACCGAAGCAGCCGCCGGCCACCCATTGATCCTGCAGCAGGGCCACCACCGCCACGGTGCTACTGGTGATTCGCAACGCCCGAACAAAGAAGCGCAGCAATCTCTTCAACCTGGGGTCAAATCCGGCCATGGGAGCAGGGAACGGCGCTCATGAATCAGTGCTCGATTTTGTTGGCTTTCGCGCACCTGGGATCACCATGCCAAACCGAACGACGGGATCCATGCAAACCGCTCCCCCTCGCTCGCCGGACCCCTTCGGGCGGGCCGAGTGGCTGGAGCGTCTGCGCTGCTGGCCGGCCAACTTCAGCACTTCCAATGGATCCCTGGGTTGCATCACGTCCATCAGGACGTGCTCCTGAACCTCCAACACCGCGGATGGCCCCAACGCCGATCTCCAGCGAGGGGCAGCTGCGGGAGACGGTCAAGCCCGAACACGCACGGATTCGAATTGCTTATTGAGCTGCTCCGGCAGACGGGCCTAGGCGATCAGCAGCGCTGAGCAATGGGCTTTTCCAACAGCTTTGGACAGTTTCCCCAAGAAAACCAGGCGTTTTCCCCAGGGCTTCAGCACCAAACCAATCCCGCTGCAGCGCTTCCGGCAGGTGGGGAGGGGAAATCGTCCGTCCCCCTTGACCCCAGGGTCGATGGCACGAATCACAACGCCATTCAAGGGATCCTTCAGCTCAGACAACCCACTACAACGAATTCTCCCATTCGTCGACGCAGCAATCTCATGGTGATACCGCTTTTTTGACGTTGGCCGGCTCCCCGTGGCCTGATGGGTGGGTCCGCTGCTTGCGCCGCATGAGCCAGGTCCCCGACCACGCCCCCGCTTTCGTGAGCGTCGTGAATGAGTTCCCCGAGGATCTTCACGAGGCCATGACCGGTTTCATTGCCGATCACCCCCAGTGGGACCAATACCGGTTGATGCAGTCGGCGCTGGCTGGGTTCCTGTTCCAGCACGGCTGCCAGGAGCGCGCCGTGGTGCGCCACTACCTCAATGGCCTGTTCCGCCGCGACCCGGCCGTCACCGACGCCCAGCCCAGCTGGGGCTGAGGGGGCCACGGCCTAGACAGCGCTGGGCGAAGCTGCAGCCAGTAAGAGCGGCCCATGCTCCAGCAATCTCATCAGCGGCCTGACCGTGCCGCGCCAAAAGACCGGGGCTTCGGGGGCAACCGATCCGACCAGGGCAGCAAACGAAAGGCAGGCCGCAAACGCAGCCCAGCCCTCAGCAAGGCCGACTGGGGCCCGCTGGGCAAGCATCCCGATCTCGACGCCATCGTGGCCCGGCAGCGCCTGCACCTGCCGCTCTCCGGGCGCCTGAGTGCGATCCAAGTGAATCAGGCTTGGAAGCGGAGCGCCGCTGAACACCACCCCGACCGTGGCGGCGCCCACGACACGATGCAGCGAGTCAATGGCGCGCGGGACCTCCTCCTCGGCCGCGATCTCACCCGAGCAGCACTCAGCTGAGCGGTGCTCGACACCAGCACGCGGCCCCACCTGATTGCATGATCAAATGGACAGCTGGATCACCTCGTGTACAGCATCCACCTGCTGGCCTGGCTACTGATCGCCATCGCGGTCGCCCTGCATGTGATGGCGGTGTTCAACCGCGGCGGTTTGCCGCTGGCCCGCTCGATGGCAAGCACGCAGAACCGCCCAGGCGACTTACCGGGGAACTGGCTCGAGCAGATTCGCCGATCCTTGAACACCTGGAGCTAGTGGGTTACTACCGACGGAAAACGTGCTGAACCTCCTGCGATGAGCACCCTGGCAGCAAGC
>CAIOXF010000112.1 GCA_903862155.1 uncultured cyanobacterium
AGCAGCTGGGCCTGGAGGGCGGTGTCGTTGCCCCGGAACGACCCTTCAAAGGTGAGGAAGTAGAGCCGGAACATGTAGAAGGCGGTCATGCCGGCGGTGAGAAAGCCCGCGGCCCAGAGCAGCGGGAAGCTGCCGAAGGCCTGGCCCAGGATTTCGTCCTTGCTCCAGAAGCCCGCCAGGGGCGGGATGCCGCTGATGGCCAGGCAACCGATGAAGAAGGTGGTGCTGGTCACGGGCATCCAGCGCCGCAGCCCACCCATCAGGCGCATGTCCTGGGCCAGCACCGGCTCATGGCCCACCACCTCTTCCATGGCGTGGATCACCGAGCCCGACCCCAGGAACAACATCGCCTTGAAGAAGGCGTGGGTCACCAGGTGGAACATGCCCGCCACCGGGGCCCCACAGCCCATGGCCAGCATCATGTAGCCCAACTGGCTCACGGTGCTGTAGGCCAGGCCCTTCTTGAGGTCCATCTGGGTGAGCGCGATCGACGCTCCCAGAAACAGGGTGATGGTGCCGATCACGGCAATGAACAGCTGCACCTGGGGGAAGGGCACGTACACCGGCTGCAGCCGGGCCACCAGGAACACGCCGGCCGCCACCATCGTGGCGGCGTGGATCAGGGCGGAGATCGGGGTGGGGCCCTCCATGGCGTCCGGCAGCCACACGTGCAGGGGGAACTGGGCGGATTTCGCCATCGGCCCCATGAACACCAGCAGGCAGAGCAGCACGGCCACGGCGGTGCTGACGCTGCCGCTGGCGATGGCCTCCTGCAGGCGGCTGCCGATCTCCTCAAAGCCGAAGCTGCCGGTGGCCCAGAACAGCCCCAAGATCCCCAGCAGCAGGCCGAAGTCGCCCACGCGGTTCACCACAAACGCCTTCTGGGCGGCATTGGCGGCGCCATCGCGGTCGTACCAGAAGCCCACGAGCAGGTAGGAGCACATGCCCACCAGCTCCCAGAACACATAGATCTCCAGCAGGTTGGGGCTGATCACCAGCCCGAGCATCGAACTGCTGAACAGGGCCAAGTAGGTGAAGAAGCGCACATAGCCCTTGTCGTGGGCCATGTAGCCGTCGGAGTACACCATCACCAACAGGGCGATGCTGGTGACCAGCGCCAGCATCACGGCCCCGAGGGCATCCACCCGGAAGCCCATCTCCAGGGTGAAGGTGCCGGCGCTGGCCCAGTTGAACAGCACCTCGGTGGGGCCGGCCCCCGCCAGTTGCTGGGCCAGCACCGCGTAACTGAGCACCGCCGCCGCACCCACGCAGCTGATCAGCAGCAGCGCCACGGGTTTGCGCAGCCGGTTGATGGTGCGGTTGAAACTGATCAGCCCCAGGCCCACCAGGCAGGCCCCCGCCAGGGGCAACACCGGAATCAGCCAGGCGAGTTCGGCGGGCGAGGGCATCCGGCGCTGGGGCAGTCGGCTCGAGTGTAGGCAGGCCTTTGCTGGCTTTCTGCCGCTCTGTTGGGGGGCGCGGATCAGCCCAGCCAGTGGGCCAGGGCCGTGCGCGAAAAAGCGGTGGCGCCGGCTCCGATGAACCGGTGCGCCCACCAGAACACCCCGATGGCGATGGCGATCCCCAGCTGGGCCGGCCGCAGGAATTCAGCCAGCACGAGGGTCTGCCGGCCATCCAGCACCGCCCGGAAGGGCACCACTGAGGTGCTGGCCTTCAGCTCCTCAAAGGCTGGGCCGAAGCGGTTGGCCAGGCGCCGGTCCCCGTTCCACACGGCGAACAGATGGTGGGCGATCAGCCCCACGCAGGCGGCCACCATGAAGCTGCTGCCGATCCAGAGCAGGTGGGTGGCGCACCAGAGGATCTGCCCCACCGCCTGGGGGTGGCGGCTGATGCGGATGATCCCCGTGGCATAGAGGCGCACCTGCGGTTTGAGCACCGCCGGGATCTCCAGCAGGTTGTAGGTGGCGGGGTAGAGAAACAGGAAGCTGATGGCCGTGCCGCCCCACACCAGCGGCACGATCCAGGGCTGGTCCTGCAGGTTCCAGAGGCGGAGGCCGTCGTAGCGGTGGGCCAGGAAGTAGCCGATCACCACCACGGCGGCCGGGATGCTCACGGCGGCAAACAGCAGCCGCCAGGCCCGCTCACCGATGCGCTCGGCCCCCCAGGCCCGCAGCGAGGCGCCGCCGCTGTGCAGCACGGCAAAGCCCAGCAGCAGAGCGAGCATCACCCAGCTGCTGTGGTGCAGGTCGCTCGGGGCCGTCAGGGGGGGCTGCACGGAAGGGCCTGGCGGTGGGTGACGCGATTCTCGCCAGTCGCCTGAGCCGCCGTTGATCCCCCCTAGAGTTCACCACCGTCGCGGAAGCGCAGCGCCCCTGCATGGCTGATCTGCCCTTCACCCTTGATCAGCTGCGCATTTTGCGGGCCATTGCCAGCGAGGGCAGCTTCAAGAAGGCGGCCGACAGCCTGTATGTCACCCAACCGGCGGTGAGCCTGCAGATCCAGAACCTGGAGAAGCAGCTCGATGTCTCGCTGTTCGACCGGGGCGGCCGCAAGGCCCAGCTCACGGAGGCCGGGCATCTGCTGCTGAGCTACTGCGATCGGATCCTCAGCCAGTGCCAGGAGGCCTGCCGCGCCCTCGACGACCTGCACAACCTCAAGGGCGGCTCGTTGATTGTGGGGGCCAGCCAGACCACGGGCACCTATCTGATGCCCCGCATGATCGGGCTGTTCCGCCAGAAGTACCCCGATGTGGCGGTGCAGTTGCAGGTGCACAGCACCCGCCGCACCGGCTGGAGCGTGGCCAATGGCCAGATCGACCTGGCGATCATCGGCGGGGAGCTGCCGAGCGACCTCAACGAACTGCTGCAGGTGGTGCCCTACGCCAGCGACGAGCTGGCCCTGGTGCTGCCCACCAAGCACCCCCTGGCCCGCCTCCCCGAACTCAGCAAGGACGACCTCTACCGGCTGGGGTTTGTTTGCCTGGATGCCCAGTCCACCACCCGCAAGATGGTGGACCAGCTGCTGGCCCGCTCCGGCCTGGATGTGGCCCGCCTCAAGATCGAGA
>CAIOXF010000113.1 GCA_903862155.1 uncultured cyanobacterium
GCCCCAGGGCACAGGAGCCAGCATCGCCGCGCTCCCCTGGCGAGATGGGCAGCTCGATGCCATCGCCGTGGGCAACTACGCCAACGACCACCACTACCCCGGCCCGGATTGGCCCCTTGCTCCCAAGAGCTGCCGCTGGGGCGGGCGCTGGAGCGGCACCCCGTTCTGCATCCCCTATGGCGCCCTGGTGAGCAGCAGGTGCACCAACCTGCTGGCTGCCGATAAGGCGATCGGCACCAGCCACATGGCCAACGGGGCGACGCGGTTGCAGCCCCTCGTGATGAATGTGGGCCAGGTCGCCGGTCTGGCAGCTGCGCTGTGCGTGCAGCTGGGCGTAGCCCCAGGCGATTTACCGGTGGCCCACATCCAGCAGGCCCTGGTGGCAGATCCGCTGGCGCCCGCGGGGCCCATGCCGCTCTGGGACACGCCTTGGCACCATCCCGACTGGGCCCAGCGGCAGCGCCAGGCCCTGGCCGATCCCACTGGTCTCAGCCTTGAGGGCGTGCTTCAGGGAGCCTCGGCCCCGAGCCCCTGGCAGGCACCGACCGAGCCGGGTGAGCGGACCTTCAGCGGCACCCTGGTGCCCGATGGGGAGGGGGGGTATCGCCTCGATGGGGCCAAGGGCAGCTGGCCTGTGATCACCCTGGAACCAGGCCTACACCAGTGGCTGTTGGGCGTTGATCGGCCCACCAACACCACCCTGATCGGCTGCCTGAATCCCTGGGGGCCCTGGATCAGGGCCTCCCGGCTTCAGGCTGATGCCAGCAACCGCAGTTGATCCCGCAGCGGATCCACCAACTGCACCCGCAGCAGCAGCTGATCCCCCGGCTCACTGTGGGCCGGGCATTCCGCCGCCAGATCCATCGCCAGCGACTCCACATGCACCAGGCCAAGGCGGTCCTGGGGCCTGAGCCAACGCAGGAACTGGGCTCGCCACTGCTCCCCCTTGTGCTGCTCAAACCACACCTGCTGCCAGTGGCGCTGGTCTTCCCGTGAGATCTGGATGCCCTGGCGGATCGGGCCTTCCAACTCCGTGAGCAGCTCCTGCAGGGCCGGTGCGTCGATCGGGTTTCCGCCATGCAGATGGGCGTCCAATTGGCGCTGCACCACCAGGTCGGCGTAGCGGCGGATCGGTGAGGTGGCCTGCACGTAGGCCGGCAGGCCAAGACTGAAGTGCGAGCTGGGGCTGGTGCCCGTGAGCCCGCGGCTGAGGCAGCGCTTGATTGCGGCATGGCGCACCGGCCCATCCGGCAGCTGCTCAAGCTCGGCTTTGGGGGGGAGTTCCGCCGGCATCTGGGAGCGGTAGGGCAAGGCCAGTCCCTGGGTCTGGCCGATCCCGGCCACCACGGCACCGGCGAGGATCATGGCCTCAGCCACCATTAGACGGCTGGGGCTCGGATCGGTGATCTCCAGGCAGGGCTCACCGTCGCGGGAACGGATCCGTCCTTCGGGTTGATCCAGCAGCAGGGCCCCCTGGCCCACCCGCCAGGCCCGGCGCCTGGCCATCAGCCCATGGATGCGTTCGAGATCGCGCTCCTCAGGCGGGGCCAGCTCAATCAACTCATCGGCGTCGTCGTAGGAGAGCCGGTAGCGGGGCTTCACCCAACTGCGCTGCACGCCGCTGGCGCCGATAGCGCCCTGCTCATCGAGCTCCACCCACATGCTCCAGGCTGCGCAGCGCTGACCAGCCCGCAGGCTGAAGGGGCCCGTGGCCAGGGCCAGGGGGAACATCGGCAGATTTCCCCGGCTCAGATACAGGCTTGAGGCGCGTCGCCGAGCCTCCAGATCCAGCGGATCACCGGCCGCCACCAGACGCCCCGGGTCGGCCACATGGATCCAGAACCTCCAGCTGCCGTTCACCTCCTCAAGGGCCAGGCCGTCGTCGATGTCCTGGGTGTCTGCGTCGTCGATGGTGACCACACCGAGATGGGTGAGATCAACCCGCTGGTCATCCCCGGGCTGCGGTTCCCCGTGGCGATCCACCAGCTGCTGGGCCAACTGCTCCAGCTCAGGGCTGAAACCCAGCTGCCAGGGGCTGGCCTGCAGGCTGGGCAGATGGTGGGCTTCCCACCGGCCCAGATCCACCAGCAGATGACGGATCGAGCCCGTATCGGGCGGGCAGTGGGCGGCCTGGAGCGCCTTGCGCAGATCCGCCGGAAGCGGCGTGGAAGAGTCGCCAGAGGCCCATTGCTCCAGCAGCTCCAGCTCGCCCCGCTGGGGGGCGCCGAGCCGCTCGGGATCGATCGGCTCACGGCGAATGATCAGCGCGTGCCAGTGGTCCTGGGCCTGCTGGGCCAGGCGGCTGCACCGCAACTCATGGCGCAGCTGACGCAACTCGGCAGCGGGGCGCGCACGCACCCGTTGCTGGCGCCAGCGAAACAGCTGCTGCTCGCCCTGAAGCCAGACCCACAGGGCAGCCAGATGCACCGGCTTTGGGTCGCCATGGATCAGCCCGGCGAATTCGGCAAGGGGTAGACCCTCCGCCTCGTCGAGAAGGAGCAGCCACGCCGCTGCAGCATCTCGACGGGCCGGTGATGCAGCCAGCACATCGTCGGCGCTGAATGCCCATGGAAAAACCCCTGGCCGTTCCGGCACCGAAGCGCCAGAGGGCAAGGGGCAAATGGTGTCGACGCTGCGCAGAGGAAGCGTCTGGACGCGAACTTGGCTGGATCCCTGACCTTTCCAACCAGGGATGACCTGGGCTTTGGAACCCTGAACCCCGCCCAGCAGACCCAGTTGGGGGCCCTTCTCGCCGTGCAGACCGACGAGATCGCCGGGGTGGTGGAGGGCCGTCGCCAGAACAGCCTCAGCCTTCGGGGTTCACGAAGGGCAGCAGGGCCACGATCCGGGCACGCTTCACGGCGTTGGTGAGGTCGCGCTGCTGCTTGGCGGTGAGGCCAGTGAGGCGGCGGGGAAGGATCTTGCCGCGCTCGGTGATGAACTTCTTGAGCAGATCGACGTCCTTGTAGTCGATCGGGTCACCCGGCTTGATCGGGGAAAGACGCTTCTTGAAGAAGGAGCTGGACATGGGGAACGGTGGAGAAGAAGAAAAACCCGGACGGTGCTGGTGGAATCAGGAGCCGACGCTCACTTGATTTCCTTGTGCACGGTCGACTTGTTGCAGTGGGGGCAGAACTTCTTGAGCTCCAGCCGCTCAGTGGTATTCCGGCGGTTCTTCTCGGTGGTGTAACGGGACACACCGGGAGAACGCTTGGCGGGGTTGGACCGGCATTCGGTGCACTCGAGAGTGATCACGATCCGGACGCCCTTGTTCTTAGCCATGAAGGACGTTGCGCCGCTTGAGCGATGCGAAGTGACAATGGGACACCCTACCTCTTGGGGTTTCGCTACCCCCATGGCTCCTTAGGATCCGGCGTCCCTGACGGCACGGATGAATGCGGGTCTCGCTCCAGTGGTTGAAGGAGCTGGTGGCCGCCGCGCCAGAGAGCTTCGGGGTTGAGACCCTTGCCGAGCGGCTGTCGATCGCCGGCTTCGAGGTGGATGCCATTGAAGATCTGGCTGCCCGTGCCGCCGGCGTGGTGGTGGGTTTCGTACGGGAGCGCGAGCCCCATCCAAACGCCGACAAGCTCAGCGTGTGCCAGGTGGATGTGGGCGCCGCTGAGCGTCTTCAGATCGTGTGCGGCGCGAGCAATGTGCGTGCCGGCATCCATGTGCCCGTGGCGCTGGTGGGAGCCACCCTGCCGGCCGTGAATCTCACGATCAAACCCGCCGAGCTGCGGGGCGTGGCCAGCAGCGGCATGATCTGCTCCCTCGCCGAGCTGGGTCTGCCCACCGATGTGGATGGGATCGCCATCCTCGATGAGCTGCTTGAGGCAGTGCCCGCCCTCGGCACACCAGTGGGCCCGCTCCTCGGCCTCGACGATCAGGTGCTGGAACTGGCAATCACCGCCAACCGGCCTGACGGCCTCTCCATGGCCGGCATCGCCCGCGAAGTGGCAGCCATCGTGGGGGGGCGAACCACCCTGCCCTCAAGCCCCGAGGCCAGTGGTGCGGCCGACCTGGCCCCCGATGTGGAGTCCCAGGCCCGGATGAACGAGGGAGGGACCTTCAGCATCACCGAACTGCGGAATATCACTGTGGCCCCCTCGCCCGGGTGGGTTCAGCAGCGTCTGGAAAAGGCGGGCGTTCGGCCGATCAACAACGTTGTCGACATCACCAATCTGGTGATGCTGGAAACGGGCCAACCGCTGCATGCCTTCGACCGTGAACGGCTGGCAACCTTGAAGGGCGGCAAGGCCGAGCCCCAGGGGATGGGGTTGCGCCACGGTCGCGATGGCGAATCCCTCACCACCCTCGACGGCGAGGAGCGCAATCTCAGCGGCGACACCCTCGTGGTGACCTACGCCGACCAGCCGATCGCCCTGGCCGGCGTGATGGGGGGAGCCGAGGAGGCCGTCACCGACGGCACCACTGCGATCTGGCTGGAAGCCGCGGTTTTTCCTGGCATGGCCGTGCGCCGCTCGGCCCGCAGCGTGGGCCTTCGCACGGAAGCCAGCAGCCGCTTCGAGAAGGGATTGCCACCTGAAGCCACGCTGGCCGCTTCGGATCGGGCGGTGGCCCTGCTGCAGGAGCTGTGCGGTGCTGAGGTGGTGGGCCGCTGGGTGCAACGCCGCCCTGAGCAAGCCACCCCTGCCCTCCATCTGCGCCGCGACGCCCTGCACAACCTGTTGGGGCCTGTGCTGGTGGACGGCGAACCTTGTGATCTCAGCGATGAGCGCATCGTGGGCACCCTGGAGGCCATCGGCTGCCAGCTGGAGGAGCACGACGAGGGCTGGAACGTGCGCGTACCGCCCTCCCGGGCGATCGACCTGCACCGCGAGGTGGATCTGATTGAAGAGGTGGCCCGCCTGGTGGGCTACGACCACTTCGCCTGTCATTTGCCCGATCCGATCGAACCAGGCGGCCTGGCCCCCGAGCAGGTGGCCGAGCGCCGTTTGCGCAGGGCCCTGGTGGCGGCCGGCCTGCAGGAGGCCTGCAGCTTTTCCCTGGTGCCCGCCGCGGAAGGCCGCATCCCGCTGGCCAATCCCCTGCTGGCCGACTACGGCCATCTGCGCGACGACCTGCTGGGAGAACTGCTTGCCGCCGCAAAGCGCAACCTCCAGAGCGGTGCCGATGGCTTCTGGGCCTTCGAGATCGGGGCCGTGTTCCACACGGCCGACAACGGGGCCGGCCGGCAATTGCTGGCAGGGGTGGTGTGCGGTGAACGGCGCGCTGAGCGCTGGAGCACCAGCGGCAAACCCCAGCCCCCGGGTTACTTCCAAGCCCGTGGCCTGCTTCAGCAAGCCCTGGACAGCTTGATGATCCCCACGGAAGACCGAATACTCAACGACCACGCCCTCCTGCACCCCGGCAGGGCCGCGCAGTTGGTGGTGGAGGGTCGGCCGACTGGATGGTTCGGCCAGCTCCATCCGGAGCAGTGCGAATCGCTCGACCTACCCGAGCACACCTTCGTGTTCCAGCTTGAGCTCGCCTCGTTGCTCACAGCAGCCACCCGCCGCAACCGCTGGCAGCCCGCCTTTGCGCCCTTTGCCACGGTGCCGGCCTCAGAGCGCGACCTGGCTCTGGTGGTACCCAGCAGCACCACGGCATCCGCCCTCCTCAATGTGATCCGCAAGGCCGGCCGGCCGCTGCTGGAAAACGCCGAGCTGATCGACCGCTACAGCGGTTCCCAGGTGGGTGAAGGGCAATGCAGCCAGGCATTCCGTCTGCGCTACCGCGATGCCAAGCGCACCCTCACCGACGACGACGTGGAGAAGGCCCATGGCGCCATCCTGGCCGCCCTGCAGAAGCAGCCTGGGGTGCAGCTGAGGGCCTGAGCCCTCAGCCACGGCGCTCCAACACCACCAGGGTTTCCACGTGGGTGGTGTTCGGGAAGAAGTCGAAGGGCTGCACGGTGGTCGGGCTGTAGGGGCCCTCATTCACCAGCGGGGCCAGATCCCTGGCCAGGCTGGCCGGATCACAGCTCAGATACAACACCCGCTCGGGCGGAGTGTCCAGGATCGTGACCACCACCGACGGGTCGAGCCCGCGCCGCGGCGGGTCGAGAAACAGCAGATCCGCTTCGGCCAGACGCTCCGAAAGCGCATCTGCCACGTCACAGGCCCGGAAGCTGCAGCGCTCCGCCAGACGATTCAGCTCGGCATTGCGCCGGGCCTTGGCCACCGCCTCCGGATTCACCTCCAGCCCCTCCACTCGCCAACCGGCGGCTGCCATCGACAAGCTGTAGGTACCGATGCCGCAGTAGGCATCAATGGCCAGGCCGGGCGATGGGTGTTTGGCCAGTTCACTCTCGATAAGCGGCAATACCCGTTCGGCCTGTTCAGTGAACACCTGAAAGAAGGTGTCGGTGCTGATCTCCAGCGTGTGACTGCCAAAGCGCTCGCTGATTGAGGCCCGGCCAGCAATCAACTGGGTCTCGGCCCCCATCAACACGTTGTTGGCCTTCGGCTGCAGATTCAGGGTCACACCCACCACCTGGGGCCAGCGCTCCATCCAGCGCCCGGCCAGGTCGTTGAGCCCGGGGAGGTGGGCATGGCTGCTGATCAACGTGATCAGCAGCTCCCCGGTGTGCCTACCCACCCGCAGCGCGACATGGCGCAAGCCACCGCCGGCCTGGCAGTCGCGATCGATCGGCCAATCGGTGCCGGCCAGATCCGCTTTGATCGGTGCCACCAAGGCATCAATGCGCGGATCCAGCACCGGACAGTGGTTGAGATTCACGATCCGGTGGCTGCCCCGGCGGTAGTAGCCGCAGC
>CAIOXF010000114.1 GCA_903862155.1 uncultured cyanobacterium
ATGCCGCCGGAAGCCTTGATGGCGGCCCGGCCCCGGGCCAGCTCCCGCAACCGGCCCACCTGGGCGGCCGTCACGGCTGGTCCGAAGCCGCTGCCGGATTTGAGGAAGCGGGCACCGGCATCGATGCTCACCTCCACCAGCAACTCCAGGGCCTCTGGTTCCAGTCGCCCCACCTCGAGGATCACCTTCACCGGTAGCCCCAATTCGCAGATCGGCGCCAGATCGGCCAGCACGGCGCTGCCATCACCTTCCGCCAGGGCACCGAAATCGGGCACCACATCCAGCTCATCAGCTCCCGCGGCCGCGGCTTGTTCGGCTTCGGCGCGCTTGATCGCCGCCGGCACGGCGCCGAAGGGGAACCCCACCACCGAGATCAGTTGTGGGGCCTGGCCTTTGCCGCTGCCCTCCAGGGGCAGGCGTTCACGGGCCGCTTCCACCCAGCGGGAGGCCACGCACACCCCGGCGAAGCCGAAGTGGCGGGCCTCATCGCAGCAGCGGTGGATGGCCTCTCGGCCCTGGTGGGGATCCAGCAGGGCGTGGTCGATCAGCGGGGCGAGGTCGGGGAGGTCTGGGGTCACTCCTTGGCCTGAATCACCCCGAATCCTCCATGGTTGCGGCGATACACCACCTGCAGCTGGTCGGTTTCGGCGTCGCGGAACAGATAGAAGTCGTGGTCGATCAGTTCCAGCTGGTGCAGGGCCTCATCGAGGGTCATCGGGGGCATGGCGAAATACTTGCGCCGCACCCCCCGGCTGGGCAGTTCCACCTCCTTGCCATCCACCAGGGTGGAGCCCGGCGGCGGCAGGTTCGCGGCACCGGCTTCCTCATCGCGGGCGGAGCGGTGCACCGGGCCCTGGTGGGCTTCCTGAATCCGATCCTTGTAGCGGTGCAGCTGGCGGCTGAGCTTGCTGGCCACCAGATCGATGCTGGCGTAGAGGTTTTCGCTCTTTTCCTGGGCACGAATCACCGTGCCGTTGGCAAACATCGTGACTTCAGCGATCTGCTGGGGCACGCGCGGATTGCGTGCCACCGAGAGGTGCACGTCTGCTTCCTTCACCATGCCTTCGAAGTGGCTGATGGCGCGGGTGAGCTTGGTTTCGGTGTAATCCCGGATTGCCGGGGTCACTTCAAGATTGCGGCCGTGAATCAGCAGTTTCATCAGATGGCAACCGCCTCCGGTGCTCTGGTAAGCCAACGCTAGGAAGGCTTTCTGATGCGCCCCAGCCTCGACGCAATCCTTTTCGATCGCAGCGCCGACGCCCCGCTGCCGTTCGAATCGGGCTGGCGCGCCCAGCAGCAGCTGCAGGCCCGGCTGCTGGAGGAACCGGAGGGTCCGGATGCGGTGCTGCTGGTGCAGCACGAGCCCTGCTACACACTCGGCCGCGGCGCGAACCCCGCCTTTCTGCACTTCGACCCGGCCGATCCACCCCTGCCTCTCCATCGCATCGACCGGGGCGGCGAAGTCACCCACCACTGCCCCGGCCAGCTGGTGCTCTATCCGGTGCTCAACCTCCAGCGCCATGGGGCTGATCTCCATCTCTATTTGCGCCAGCTGGAGCAGGTGGTGATTGAGCTGCTGGCCGGCTATGGCCTCCAGGCCTGCCGCCTGGAGGGCCTCACCGGGGTGTGGCTCGAGGGCCGCAAGGTGGCGGCGATCGGGGTGGGGGCGCGGCGCTGGATCAGCCAGCACGGCCTGGCCCTCAATGTGAACTGCAGCCTGGAGGGATTCGCGGCGGTGGTGCCCTGCGGCATCGCCGACCGGCCCGTGGGCCGACTGGTCGATTGGTGTTCACAGCTCACCCCCGCCGAGGTGGCACCCGCCCTGCTGGAGGCCTTCGCTGCACGCTTCGGCCTCGCCCTGCGGCCGCCAAACCCACAGGAGACCCTGCAGGGGTGGTAACCCTGGGCGGACCTGACCTGCCGTTGCTGTGTCCGCTGCCCGCACCGCCGAAATCCACTGGACGGCCAGTGAGCGCGACCGGCGGGCCCTCGCCCAGCACACCGATTGGAGTGGCCTGAGCGGGATCGAGCAGCTCTGGCCCCAGCTGGAGGCGCTCTATGGCGATGCGGTGGCGCTGGAGGCGCCCCATGCCGACCAGCCGGTGACGCTCACCTATGGCCAGCTGCGCGCCGGGATTGATCAGGCGGCCGCTGGATTTGCTGTCCTGGGGGTGCGGCCGGGCGATGTGGTGGCGCTGTTCGCGGAAAACGGGCCCCGCTGGCTCCTGGCGGATCAAGGGCTGATGCGTGCTGGTGCGGCCGACGCTGTGCGGGGCAGTAGTGCTCCGGTGGAGGAGCTGCGCTACATCCTGCGCGACTCCGGCGCCATGGGGTTGGTGGTGGAGTCGGCGGCGCTGCTGCAGAAGCTGGCCCTAGGCAGCGAGCAGCTGGGCCGGCTGCGCTTCGTGGTGCTACTGGAGGGGGAGCGGGGCCTGGCGGCGCCGGTGGTGCCCTGCTACCGCTGGACGGATCTGATGGACCGGGGCGAGGCGGCGCTCAAGACCAGTGGTGGCTTGCCGCCCGCCCCGGCCGATCCGGCCCGCACGGCCACGATCCTTTACACCTCCGGCACCACCGGCGAGCCCAAGGGTGTGCCCCTCACCCACGCCAACCTGCTGCACCAGCTGCGCACCCTTGGCGTTGCGGTGCAGCCCGCCCCCGGCGATCGGGTGCTGAGCGTGCTGCCGATCTGGCATGCCTACGAGCGGGCGGCTGAGTACTTCCTTTTCTCCTGTGGTTGTCGGCAGACCTACACCACCCTCAAGCAGCTGCGTGGCGATCTGCAGAAAGTGCGGCCGCAGTATCTGATCAGCGTGCCGCGGCTATGGGAGGCCCTGCTCTCCGGCTTTGAAGACGCGCTGGCCTCCATGCCCGCCTCGCGCCAAGGGCTGCTGCGTGGTGCCCTGGCCAACAGCCGGCGCTATGGCCTGCGGCGGCGCCAGGCCCTTGATCTCACCCTGGCTCCCGAGCCGCCCCTGGGCCGGGCAGTGGCTGGTGTGAAGGCGGCCCTGCGCTGGCCCTTGCATGGCCTGGCTTCGGCGCTGTTGTGGCCCAAGGTGCGCCAGCAGCTGGTGGGTGGTGCTCTGCGCACGGCCATCAGCGGCGGCGGTGCCCTGGCCCTGCACGTGGATGGCTTCTTCGAGGCCATCGGCATCGAGCTACTGGTGGGTTACGGCCTCACCGAAACCAGCCCGGTGCTCACCTGCCGCCGCCGCTGGACCAACCGCCGAGGCAGTGCGGGCCAGCCCCTGCCCGATACCGCGATCAAGATCGTGGATCCGGAAATCCGCGCCCCGCTCGCGATCGGCGAGCGGGGTTTGGTGCTCGCCCGAGGCCCCCAGGTGATGGGGGGCTACTTCCACAAACCGGAAGCCAGCGCCAAGGTGCTCGACGCCGATGGCTGGTTTGACACCGGCGATCTTGGCCAGTTGATGGCCGATGGCTCGCTGGTGCTCACCGGCCGCGCCAAGGACACGATCGTGCTCAGCAGCGGGGAGAACATTGAGCCGGGCCCGCTTGAAGACTGCCTGGTGGCCTGCACCCTGGTGGAGCAGGTGATGCTGGTGGGCCACGACCGCAAATCGCTCGGGGCGCTGGTGGTGCCCAAGCTCGAAGCCCTGCAGGGCTATGTCCGCGAGCTGGGGCTGGCGGAGCCCGCCGCCCTCCCGGATGGATCGCCCGCCGGCGCCGATCCCGCCCTGCTCAAGGCGTTCACCAGCCGCCTCAACCGGCGCCTGGCGGCCCGCCCCGGCGCCCGCGGCGATGAGCGTCTGGCCGGTGTGGCCCTCGTGGAGCCGTTCAGCATCGACAACGGCCTGCTCACCCAAACCCTCAAGCAGCGCCGTGATCGCATCGCCAATCGCGACGCCGCTGCAATCGAGGCGATCTACGCCACTCGATAGGCAGCGGCGGGGGCGGGGAACCGGCCGTTGCTCCTCGCCAGGCCGGCTGTCAGCCTGTGGGCCGCATCAACCACCCCATGGCCAACGGCACCTTCACGATCAAGCGCACCATCACGGTGCGGGCCGTGGTGACCCCCCGCTGGAAGGAAGACGCCGAGCGCGAGCTGAGCAATGCCCTCAGCAACAGCGATGCCCAGCTGTCCCAGTTGGAGCAGGAGGGCCAGCAGCTGATCGATGCGATCCGCAGCCAGAGCGCCAACCCGCTCGATCCCCGGGTGCAAGACCAGGTGGCCTCGGTGCAGGAGCAGGTGGCTGCCAAGCGCGCCGAACTGGAGGAGCAGAAGCGTCAGCTGCTGGAGCAGCAGCGCCAGGTGCGCGAGCTCGAAATGGAGCAAATCGTGGAGCAGGGCCAGCTCGAGAGCACCTGTGAGGTGCGCGTGGGCGACAACTTGGTGGAGAAGCTGCAGGCTGCCGTGCTGGTGCGCGATGGGGTGATCGAGGCGATCGAAGGCGCCGACTAAACTCCGCCCCAATCGTTCGGCAGATCCCGTTGGCCACCCACGAAATCTTCATGCCGGCCCTCTCGTCCACCATGACCGAGGGCAAGATCGTGGAATGGCTCAAAAAGCCCGGCGACCGCGTGGAGCGCGGTGAGTCGGTGCTGGTGGTGGAAAGCGATAAGGCAGATATGGACGTGGAGGCCTTCCAGGAGGGCTTCCTGGCGGCGGTGCTGATGCCGGCTGGCGGCACCGCTCCGGTGGGCGAAACGATCGGCCTGATCGTGGAAACCGAGGCCGAGATCGCCGAAGCCGCCGCCAAGGCCCCCACTGCTCCTGCCGCTGCCGCCGCGCCCGCTGCTTCGGCCACTCCCGCACCGGCCGCCGCTGCCGCTCCTGCTGCCCCGGCTCCGGCCAAGCCCGCTCCCGCCCCGGTCGGCGCTCCTGCGCCCGTGGCTGTGGCCGCGCCTGCCTCCACCGCCAGCGGTCGGGTGGTGGCCTCGCCCCGCGCCAAGAAACTGGCCAGCCAGATGGGCGTGGATCTGAATGCCCTGCGCGGCAGCGGCCCCCACGGCCGCATCCAGGCTGAAGACGTGCTCGCCGCCACTGGTCAGCCGATCACCGTGCCCCGGGTGGCCGAGGGCAGTGGCCCCGCCGTGACGCCGGTTGCCGCTGGAGGCAACGGTGCCAGCGCTCCTGCCCCTGCGCCCGCTGGTCAGACCTTCGGCCGTCCCGGCGAGGCCGTGGCCTTCAACACCCTTCAGAACGCGGTTAACCGCAACATGATCGCCAGCCTGGAGGTGCCTTGCTTCCGGGTGGGTTACACGATCACCACCACCAAGCTCGACGCCTTCTACAAGCAGGTGAAGAGCAAGGGCGTCACCATGACCGCCCTGCTGGCCAAGGCTGTGGCTGTCAC